>JAGARW010000035.1 GCA_017621975.1 Lachnospiraceae bacterium
GACCGCCTTGCCGTGGAAACGGTTCGGAAGCCACGGCGCGGAATTGATATAGAAATACCAGCGGATCGCGTCCGCGCCGTACTGCGCCAGCGCGTCGAACGGGTCTACCGCGTTTCCTTTGGATTTGCTCATCTTCTGTCCGTTCTCATCCTGTACATGTCCGAGCACGATCACGTTTTCATAAGGCGCTTTGTTAAATAGCAAAGTCGACTCCGCGAGCAGAGAATAGAACCATCCTCTCGTCTGGTCTACCGCTTCAGAAATAAACTGCGCCGGGAACTGCTGCTCAAACAGCTCTTTGTTTTCAAACGGATAATGATGCTGTACGAACGGCATTGCGCCGGAATCAAACCAGCAGTCGATCACTTCCGGTACACGGTGCATTTCCTTGCCGCATTCCGGGCACTTGATCGTGATCTCGTCAATATACGGTCTGTGAAGCTCTACTGTTCTTGCCGCCGGATTGCCGCTCATCTGCTCCAGTTCTTCACGGCTTCCGATCGAATGCATATGACCGCATTCACATTCCCATACGTTCAGCGGCGTACCCCAGTAACGGTTTCTGGAGATGCCCCAGTCCTGAATATTTTCCAGCCAGTCTCCGAAGCGCCCTTTTCCGATCGATTCCGGAATCCAGTTGATCGTATTATTATTGCGGATCAGATCGTCCTTGACCGCCGTCATTTTGATAAACCATGATTCTCTCGCATAATAGATCAGCGGCGTATCGCAGCGCCAACAGAACGGATAATCGTGTTCAAACTTCGGCGCGTCAAACAGCTTGCCCTCTTTGTCCAGATCGACCAGAACGTCCGGGTCGGCGTCCTTGACAAATTTGCCCGCGTAAGGCGTCTCCGCAGTCATATTTCCTTTTCCGTCTACAAACTGTACGAACGGCAGATCATATTTTCTTCCTACCTGCGCGTCGTCCTCGCCGAATGCCGGAGCGATATGGACGATACCGGTACCGTCCGTCATTGTGACATAAGTGTCGCATGTTACGAAATGTCCCTTCTTATGCTGCTTTGCCGCGGCTTCTCCCGCGCACGCAAACAAAGGCTCATATTCCCTGTATTCCAGATCTTTTCCCGTATAAGTCTCCAGCACTTCATACGCGGCTTTTCCGTTTCCTTCATCTGCAAGTCTGCCAAGCACCCGGTCAAGCAGCGCCTGCGCCATATAATACGTATAGCCGTCCGCCGCCTTTACTTTCACATAGGTCTCGTTTGGGTTCACGCAAAGCGCCACGTTGGACGGAAGCGTCCACGGCGTCGTCGTCCATGCAAGGAAATACGCGTCCTCGCCGACTGCCTTGAAGCGGACGACTGCGGAACGTTCCTTGACCGCCTTGTATCCCTGCGCCACTTCGTGGGAAGAAAGCGGCGTGCCGCAGCGCGGACAGTAGGGCACGATCTTAAAGCCCTTGTACAGCAGCCCTTTGTTCCAGATCTCTTTCAGCGCCCACCATTCGGATTCGATGTAATCGTCATGATACGTAACGTACGGATCATCCATATCCGCCCAGAAACCGACCGTGCCAGAAAAATCTTCCCACATGCCTTTATACTTCCAGACGCTCTCTTTGCATTTTGTAATAAACGGATCAAGACCGTATTCCTCGATCTGCTCCTTACCGTCCAGCCCGAGCAGCTTTTCCACTTCCAACTCGACCGGCAGTCCGTGCGTATCCCATCCCGCTTTTCTCGGAACCATATAACCCTTCATCGTCCGGTATCTCGGGATCATATCCTTGATGACACGCGTCAGCACATGCCCGATATGCGGCTTGCCGTTTGCCGTCGGCGGTCCGTCATAGAACGTGTAGGTCTCGCCTTCTTTTCTGTTCTCCATGCTCTTCTTGAAAATATCATTTTCCCGCCAGAACTTTTCAACTTCTTTTTCCCGGTCTACAAAATTGAGATCCGTAGATACTTTTTGGTACATCGTACTCCTCCATTCCTTTTTTCTATATGCCCTCTATGCACGTTTCTGCGATGCTCGCCGGATGGAAATGTAAAAGAATCCTGCCACGC
>JAGARW010000036.1 GCA_017621975.1 Lachnospiraceae bacterium
CGCCGCGAATATTGGCGCCGCATATCTCGCAACGCAAAAATGCAGCGGAATCCTGAGCAATTTCCAGACGGTTTTCCTTCAGCATCTGACGGATCGCTTTCTGGCTTACCCCGGTCTGCCGTTCCACCTCAGACGCTGTAGCGCCGGAATGCCTTTCCACATATAAGCGCACTTTGCCGTAATCGTCATACGCTACGTTCTTACAATCCTCGCAGTGATATTCCCCTACTCCTTTAAAAACCATCACACCGCCGCACTTCTCGCATCTAACGGGACGGTGATACGGATCTGTCTCGCCGAATCTTTCCATATTTTCCTCCAAACGCTTTAAAGACAGTCGTCGATTGCCTTACCAATATCATGACGCATATATTTCTTTTCAAAAGAAACCCATTCCGCCGCCTCATAAGCCTTAGCGCGCGCTTCCTTCAGATCTGCGCCGGTCGCAGTAATGCCGAGCACACGCCCGCCGTTTGTCACGATCTGACCGTCTGACAGTTTTGTTCCCGCATGGAAGCAGAAATAATCATTTCTGCCTTCAAACGCTTCCAAGCCCGAAATCGGGAATCCCTTTTCATAGGATACCGGATAACCGCCCGACGCCAGTACAACGCAGACCGCCGCGTTATCCTCAAACTGCAGCTCAATCGTATCGAGTCTGCCGTCGATGCATGCTTCCATCACTTCCACAATGTCGTTTTTCATGCGGGGCAGAACGACCTGCGCCTCCGGATCACCGAATCTGGCATTATATTCGAGAACTCTTGGTCCTTTTTCCGTCAGCATCAGCCCAAAGAAAATAATGCCCTGAAACGGTCTTCCCTCCGCCGCCATAGCGTCTACCGTCGCCTGATAAATATAGTTACGGCAGAACTCGTCTACCTCTTCTGTATAGAAAGGACTTGGGGAAAAGGTTCCCATTCCGCCCGTATTGAGTCCCGTATCCCCGTCTCCGGCGCGCTTATGATCCTGCGCGGAGGTCATCGTCTTAATCGTCTTTCCGTCGACGAACGAAAGCACGGACACTTCCCGTCCTGTCATAAATTCTTCAATCACAAGACGGTTTCCAGCGTCGCCGAACTGTTTGTCTTCCATGATCGTCTTAACGCCGGCTTTTGCTTCTTCTAATGTATGGCAGATCAGCACGCCCTTACCGAGCGCAAGTCCGTCCGCCTTGAGTACGATCGGCAGCGGCGCCTGTTCCAAATAAGCAAGCGCGTCCTTGGGGGAATCAAACGTTTCATACGCAGCAGTCGGAATGTTGTACTTTTTCATCAGATCCTTGGAAAACGCCTTGCTGCCTTCCAGAATCGCGGCGTTCCTGCGCGGTCCGAATACGCGGATTCCTTCCGCTTCCAGTACGTCGGTCAAGCCTCCGACAAGCGGATCGTCCATTCCGATCACAACAAGGTCAATCGCCTTTTCTTTTGCAAAAGCCGCAAGCTTATCAAACTCCATTGCGCCGATCGGCACACATTTCGCAATCTGCGCAATTCCCGCATTACCCGGCGCGCAGTAAATCTTATCCGCCTTACTGCTTTTTGCCACGCTTGCCGCGATCGCATGCTCTCTTCCGCCGCTTCCTACAATTAAAATCTTCATTCCCGTACCTATGCCTTTCCGTAGCTTTTTCTTACTCCGCAATCACAGTTCTGCCGTTCTCTACTATGATCCTGCCCTGTGCAAACAGCTCTACCGCCTTTGGAAGCAAAATCCACTCCGCTTCCTCCATGACTCTGCGCTGCAGGCTCTCCGGCGTATCTCCCGCCTGTATTTCCACCGCCTTCTGCAGTACGATCGGACCGGTATCCGTCCCTTCGTCCACAAAATGTACTGTCGCCCCGGTCACCTTCACACCGCGTTCCAATGCCTTTTCATGCACTTTCAGCCCATAATAGCCGGTCCCGCAGAATGACGGAATCAGCGACGGATGGATATTCAAAATCCGGTTTCTGTATTTCTGTATCATCTGAGGCGGAATGACAACAAGAAAGCCTGCCAGAACGATCAAATCCGGTGCCGCTTCGTCTACCGCCTGTAAAAACGCTTCGTTAAACGCTTCTCTATCCGCAAAATCCTTCGGGGAAATGCAGACTCCTTCAATGCAGTGCTGCGCGGCGCGGCTCAGTGCATACGCGCCCTTATTGTTGCTGATAACGCGGACGATCTTTGTATCCGCGATCTGTCCGTTTTCTACGGCGTCGATCAACGCCTGCAGATTCGTGCCTCCGCCCGAAACGCACACGAGTACCCTTAACATAAGGTCACTCCCTTTTCTCCGGCTTCCACCGTGCCGACTACGTAAGCCTTCTCGCCTGCTGCACGCAGAGCTTCCAACGTCCGGTCTGCATCTGCCGGGTCTACGGCGACGATCATGCCGATCCCCATATTATATGTATTGTACATCATCTCGTCCGCAATCTTTCCTTCCTTCTGCAGAAGTCCGAAAATCGGCGGGACTTTGTAGCTGTCCTTCTTTACCATAGCGCGCATACCTTCCGGCAGCATACGCGGAATATTTTCATAGAAGCCGCCGCCCGTAATATGGCTGCATGCCTTGACAGTAACGCCGGCCTCCTTTACCTGCTTCAGCGCCTTCACATAAATCCTGGTCGGCGCAAGCAGCGCTTCTCCAAGCGTCATACCGAGTTCGTCATAATAAGTTTCCAAGCTTTCTCTCGTCATCGTAAATACCTTGCGCACGAGGGAAAAGCCGTTGCTGTGTACGCCGCTGGAAGCGATGCCGATCAGCGTATCGCCCGCTTTCAGGTCTTTGCCCGTAATCAGGTCTTTCTCATCTACAACGCCTACCGCAAAACCCGCAAGGTCATATTCGTTCACCGGATAAAAGCCCGGCATCTCCGCCGTCTCGCCGCCAATCAGGGCTGCGCCCGCCTGCTTGCAGCCTTCCGCGACCCCTTTTACGATCTCTGCGATCCTCTCCGGATAGTTTTTTCCGCAGGCAATATAATCAAGGAAAAACAACGGCTCGCCGCCCGCGCATGCAATGTCGTTAACGCACATAGCGACGCAGTCGATGCCGACCGTATCGTGCTTATCGAGTAAAAACGCAAGTTTTAACTTCGTCCCTACGCCGTCCGTTCCTGACACCAGTGTCGGTTTTTCCATATTTTTAAACGCTTCCATAGAAAAAGCGCCGGAAAATCCGCCGATGCCGCCGAGTACCTCCGGACGCATCGTCTCTTTTACATGCTTCTTCATCAGTTCTACGGAAGCATACCCTGCTTCGATATCAACACCTGCACTCTTATAGTCCATTTTTATCCTCCATCCCGAAGCGTTTTTCGCTGAGGGACGCGGACAAAATTTCAGATTTTGTCCTGCGCTAAAAGAAATTTGCGACGCTTCTGCGCAAATTTCCGATTGTAAAAATTGCTCATCAGACAATTTTTACAATCTTTCTCCATCCCGAAGCGTTTTCGCTCCGGCTCCCTGATTTTCTGAAATTGTTTTCGTAGTTTTTACAGCCGGCTTTTGAAACCGTTTAATAATTTTTATAACCGGCTTCCTGAAGATGCGCGTCCTTCTTTTCGACGCCGGCTTTTAATTCCGCGGAATAATCCTTTAATTTCTGTAAAAGCGCGGCATCCGATACCGCCAATATTTTAGCTGCCAGAAGTCCCGCGTTTGCGCCTCCGCCGATCGCAACGGTCGCTACCGGAATCCCGGACGGCATCTGAACGATCGAATACAGGGAATCCCTGCCGCCAAGCGAAGTCGTATGCATCGGAATCCCAATGACAGGCATCGGGAAGATTGCCGCGCACATGCCGGGAAGATGCGCCGCCATTCCCGCTCCGGCGATCACTACCTTAACGCCCCGCTCTTCCGCCGTCTTTGCATATTCAAAAAACACATCGGGCTCTCTGTGCGCAGAAATAATACGCATCTCATAAGAGATCCCAAGCTGATCTAAAATGTCGGCAGCCTTTGCCATGACCGGCATATCTGAATCGCTGCCCATTACGATTGAAACCTGTGCCATAATTTTCTCTCCTTGTCTTATCCCACTCTTATTTATTTTATTATGAGAGTTCCTCACCGTCAATACATTTTAAACGGGAGATTCAGTTCCTCACATCCGTCCAGTACGAATCTGCCGTCCCTGATGATCGTCCGCCGCTCCCCTTCTTTCGATACCGCCGTCAGTTCTCCCAACTCGTCATACGGAATCGTAATGTCCGTATGGCAGTTAAAATATGCTTTTGCGGCATCCTCTCTGCGCCGCAGGGAGCAAGTATTGTCTCTGGCGATAACTTCCTTTCCGTCAGGATTGTAGACCGGCAGTTCCTCGCTGTGAGAATAGCATGTATCTCCGACCGCGAAATGCGGTCCTGTCTTTTCCGCAATCAGAATCGGCAGTTTATCGGCGATTCCAAACCGCTTTGCCGCCACATATGCCGTCGTATTCGTGCCGACCGCAAACTCGCCCATTGGCAGGCTGTCATGGTGAAACAGCACGTTTTCTTTAACATAGCGCCTGTTTTCTTCCTCGCTGTCGAAATTGGAGCAGCTATAATCCGTTACCATACCGTCCGTAAACGTCAGCTCCAGATCCCGATACTCCAGACCGTTTAAAAACACTCTTGTCACATGCAGCGTTCCATTCGTCTCTTCAAGCTGCGGAGAAGTAAAAACTTCGCCTACCGGAATATTAACGTCCGCCACGCAATTTTCAAAAATCGTCTCTTTGTCCGCGTCACAAAGCGGATGCAGCGCTACCGTCAGATCGGTACGATTGCCCCCGCAGCCCTTCACACGCACGTAAGACGCGCCGTCAAGCGTATCAATAATCGTCTGCTGGATCTTCTGGTACAAAGCGTAGTCTAACGTATTGATCTCGATCACTGCGTCAAAGATTTCCGCAAACTGCGGACCGATCGCAGGCACAGGAAACGCGATGATCGTAAAGCTTCGTTCCTCTCCCTTAATATATTCATTTACAAGCTGCCCGGACGCCGCCGCATATTCTACGGAAAGCTGCTGCTGCGCCTTGCTGAGATGCAGCGCCTGCGGCTTTGTCTGCGGCGCGAACGGTTCCTCGCCAAAAGCCTCCAGACATGCCGGTCCGCCGTGGACATAGGCAAGCTCCCTGACCGAATCATAGGCTGCGCGCAGCTCCTCGATCTTTCTCCCGACATATTTTTTATCAAGGAACAGCGCCTCGTCCTCTTTATGATCGTAAAGGTACTGCTTATTAGCGTCCGCTCCGTAAAAACCGACCCGACCTGCGCCGCGTTTATGAAAAATACTGAGCGACGCTCTGTAGATGACGCTTTCCAGACCGATCGCCCGGAAATTCTCTACCGCCTGCCTGACAACGCGCTCAAAGCCCGCCGTATAACG
>JAGARW010000037.1 GCA_017621975.1 Lachnospiraceae bacterium
GAGATCGCCAATGAACTCGTATGGCTTGAAAAAGAGGAAGACGGCAGGCGGCTTTCGGGCTTTCTGGGCAGTCCGCTGACCGGCAGAGCGAGCCGCAGCTTTGAAAATTATTACATCAACGGCAGATTCGTCAAAAGTCCGGTCATTGCAAAGGCGGTCGAGGAAGCCTATAAGCCTTATCTGATGCAGCATAAGTATCCGTTTTTCGTCCTGCATTTTACGTTGGAGCCGGATACGCTCGACGTCAACGTCCACCCGTCCAAGATGGAAGTACGTTTTCACGAGCAGAGCCGCGTTGCGGAATTTATTTACAACGCGGTGCGGGATACTCTTTCCGGAAAGGAAATGCTCAAAGAGATTACGTTTCCGGAGCAGGTTTCCCCAAAAGAGCAGGCTTCTCAAAAAGAACCGCCTGCGCGGGAACATGTGCCGGAGCCGTTTGAAATACAGGCACGCAGGCTGCAGGGTCTTGGCAAAAAAAGCGAACCTTTCAGCCAAGGGCAGGAAACCCTTAACCAGAAGCGGGAGGCTGCTCCTATGGAGTCAAAACCTCAGTCTGCCTTCCAAAGGATCGATTACCGTGAGTCGGCTCCGGCGTCTGCCGCGACGGTAGCGGAGGAGCTTGTTTTCCCATCCAGAAACTTAAGTGAGAATATTATCAAAAAAGAAGAGCATATTTTTGTTGAAAAGCCGGTACAGATGAATTTCTTTGATGAAAAGCTGCTGACAAAGCAGCTTAGGGACGAATACCGGCTCATTGGACAAGTATTTAACACATACTGGATGATCGAACTGCACGATAAGCTGCTCATCATCGACCAGCATGCGGCTCATGAAAAAATAAAATACGAACGGCTCTGCAAACAGATCAAGGAAGCGGATATTTCTTCCCAACAGCTCAATCCGCCGGTCATTCTGACATTTTCCGGCAGGGAAGAAGCCGTTTATCAGGAATACGAATCTTATTTCCGGCAGATGGGCTTTGAGATCGAGCCATTCGGCGGAAACGAATATGCGGTCAGAAGCGTGCCCGTCGACCTCTTTGGCAGGAATGCGAAGGAGCTGCTCATGGAAATTATGGACGAACTGTCTGACGGACCGGTCAAGGGAGAGCCGGACGTGATCCTGCAAAAGCTCGCTTCCATGTCGTGCAAGGCGGCGGTAAAGGGCGGTCACGCCATCAGTCGCGAGGAAGCGGAAACGCTCATCGACGAGCTGCTTACGCTCGACAATCCGTACCACTGCCCGCACGGCAGACCGACCGTCATTACGATGAGCAAATATGAGATGGAAAAGAAATTCAGCAGGATCGTATGATAGAAAGAGACTTTTGAAGTAAGGAGTATTATGAATCAGAAACCGCCTTTACTTATTTTAACAGGGCCGACGGGGGTCGGCAAAACCGCGCTTTCGATTGCGCTTGCAAAAAGAGTCGGCGGAGAGATTATTTCGGCGGATTCCATGCAGGTCTATCGTCATATGGACGTCGGTTCCGCCAAGATCAGGGCGGAAGAGACGGACGGCGTGCCGCATCATATGATCGACATTTTAGAGCCGACGGAAAGCTTTAACATTACGATGTTTCAGGAATATGCAAAACGTTACATCCATGAGATCATGCAGCGGGGACGTCTGCCGATTCTTGTCGGCGGAACAGGCTTTTACATCCAGTCGGTGCTGTATGACATTGATTTTACAAAGGAAGAAGACGGCGGAGAATACAGGCGGGAATTGGAAACGCTCTGCGCGCAGAAGGGCGAGGCATGTCTTCATGAGATGCTGCGGGAGGTGGATCCCGCGTCAGCGGATGCAATCCATATGCATAACAGCAAGCGGGTGATCCGGGCGTTGGAATATCATCACCTCACCGGGCAGAAAATATCGGAGCACAACAGCGAGCAGCGTAAGCGGGACATGAGCTACAACGCCTGCTATTTCGTGTTATGCGACGACCGGGAGGCGCTCTACCGTCAGATCGATCGGCGCGTCGACCTGATGCTTGAAAATGGACTGATCGAAGAAGTTGCGGCGCTGCGGCAGATGGGCTGCCGCCGGGATATGGTTTCCATGCAGGGACTTGGTTACAAGGAGATACTTGATTATCTGAAGGGAGAAATCTCACTGGAGCGCGCCGTTTATCTGATTAAGCGCGATACACGGCATTTTGCAAAGCGGCAGCTCACATGGTTCCGCAGGGAACGGGACGTTATCTGGGTAGACAAAAAAGAGTTTGATTATGATAATGACAAAATTTTAGCGTATATGCTGGACATCATAGGAGAGAAAGGAATCGGAAACAACTTATGAAAACACAATATCAGGCAATGGGAATTTCCGAAGAAGTATACCGCTTCGGGGAAACGGCGCTTGCCGGGCTGAAGGAGCGTTTTGAGCAGATCGACGAGACGGCGGAATATAATCAGCTCAAGGTACTTCGGGCAATGCAGGAAAACAAGGTGAGCGAGGCGTGCTTATACGGTACGACCGGTTACGGCTATAACGATCTCGGAAGAGAAACGTTGGAGAAGGTATACGCTTCTTTGTTTCATGCCGAGGACGCGCTTGTCAGACCGCAGATCACGTGCGGAACGCATGCGCTCGCCCTCGCGCTGATGAGCAATCTTCGTCCCGGAGACGAGCTGCTTTCTCCGGTCGGGAAGCCGTATGATACGCTCGAGGAGGTCATCGGTATCCGTCCTTCTAAGGGATCGCTTGCGGAATACGGCATTACCTACCGTCAGGTAGATTTGCTTTCTGGCGGCGGCTTCGATTATGAAAACATCGCAAAAGCGGTCAATGAGAGGACCCGCCTTGTTACGATCCAGCGTTCCAAAGGCTATCAGACGAGACCGACGCTTTCGGTCGAGCGGATCGGAGAACTGATCGCCTTCATTAAGAAGCAGAAGCCGGACGTGATCTGTATGGTGGACAACTGCTACGGAGAATTTGTAGAACGGCTTGAACCGACCGACGTCGGCGCGGACATGGTCGTCGGTTCGCTGATTAAAAATCCGGGCGGCGGACTCGCTCCGGTCGGCGGTTACCTTGCAGGGAAGAAAGAGTGCATCGAAAACGCCGCATACAGGCTGACTTCGCCGGGGCTTGGCAAAGAAGTAGGCGCTTCCCTTGCGGCGCTGCCTTCCTTTTATCAGGGCTTGTTTTTAGCCCCGACCGTAACGGCGGGCGCGCTCAAGGGAGCCGTGTTTGCAGCCAATCTCTATGAACAACTTGGCTTCGACGTGCTGCCGAATGGAAGCGAGTCCCGCCATGACATTATTCAGGCGGTTACGTTCCATGATCCGGACGGCGTGATTGCGTTCTGTCAGGGTATTCAGGCGGCGGCTCCGGTCGACAGCTTTGTGGTCCCGGAGCCGTGGGATATGCCGGGCTACGACAGCAAGGTCATCATGGCGGCGGGCGCGTTCGTATCAGGCTCGTCGATCGAGCTTTCGGCGGACGGACCGCTAAGACCTCCTTATACGGTCTATTTCCAGGGCGGCCTGACATGGCAGCACGCCAAGTTCGGGATTCTCAAAACGGTGCAGAATCTCGTCGAAAAAGGTCTGATCCGGGCGCTTCCTTCTTGAAAACGTCGAAAAATTTTAGGCAAATTTTATATACATAAAATACGAATTGTGGTAATATTAGATGCGTACAAATGAGCGGAAATGCATTTTTATCCGCAAAACGGAGGGCATATATGAAACGAAAAAACAACTGGACCTGCTTTTTACTGATTCTTGCAGGACTTGTTGTCGGCGGACTGATCGGCAACGTATTTCCGGCCGATAGCTGGATCAATTACGGACAGACGTTTGGACTGTCGTCGCCGGTCGTACTCGATCTCGGAATTATCTGCCTGACGTTCGGCATGTCGATCAAGATCACGGTAGCAAGCCTGATCGGTATTGTGATCGGCATCGTCGTATATCGGTTTTTATAATTTCAGGGATTTTACAGCACAATATGAAGGGGCGTCCTTTTGACGATCGGTTGTCAAAAGAAATGCAGGAAACAAAAAATAAGCGTTATACGGAAGGACCGTATGAAAAATATCTGAAACTGGGAGCGCGGCAGCTTTCGGACGCAGAATTGCTCGCCGTTATTTTAAGGACAGGAACGGTCGGAGAGGATACGGTGTCGATCGCAAACAAAGTGCTTTCCCTGCCGGGCGAACGCCAGAAGGGAATTCTCGGTCTTCACCATGTTTCTTTAAAGGAGCTGATGAGCGTCCGCGGAATCGGTCAGGTCAAGGCGATCAAGCTCAAATGCATTGCCGAGCTTTCCTCCAGAATCGCCCAGCAGACGGCAAAAAAGACGCTGCAGATGACAGATCCGGCTACGGTAGCGGATTATTATATGGAGCGTCTGCGGCATTCTGAACGGGAGAAGGTGATTCTGCTTATGACGGATAACCGCAACCATCTGATTGCGGAACATATTCTTTCAGAAGGCACTGTGAACGCTTCTCTCATTTCTCCCCGCGAGATATTCCTGACGGCGCTGCGGCTTGGCGCTGTTTATATCATGCTTCTGCACAATCATCCCGCCGGCGATCCTACGCCGGGCAGACAGGATATTGCGGCGACGGAGAAAATCAAAAAAGCGGCGGAGCTGATTGAAATTCCGCTGATCGACCATATTATTATCGGAGACAAAAAATATTTCAGTTTTAGGGAAATGGGATACCTGTAGAAGAAAGGGGCAGTTAAATTGGCAAACAGCGCATTTGGTATCGATCTTGGTACCAACAATATTAAAATTTACAACCGGGCGGACGACAGCATCATGATCGAAAAGAACATGATCGCGATCGAAAATAAAAATACGTTATTCGCATACGGCGATTCCGCATTTGATATGTATGAGAAAGCGCCCGGAAATATTCATATTTCCTACCCGCTCTGCAACGGCGTCATTGCCGATATTAAAAATATGGAAACGCTGATCAAATATTTTATCGGCGGTCTGACAAAGGGAGGCGTCAAAGCCGCGGATTATTATGTGGCTGTTCCGACCGATATTACGGAAGTGGAAAAAAGAGCGTTTTACGACTTGATCCGCGACGCCAACGTTAAGGCAAAGAAGATCATGATCGTTGAAAAGGCGGTTGCCGACGGTCTCGGACTTGAAATTGACGTTAAAAACTCACAGGGCGTACTGCTTGTCAACGTCGGCTACGATACGACGGAAATTTCTATTCTTTCGCTCGGCGGCATCGTGCTCAGCCATCTGATCAACGTCGGCGGCAAAAAATTTGACGAAGCGATCCGTTCCGCGGTCAGAAAAGAATTCAGCCTGATCATCGGCGGCAAGACGGCGGAAAACGTTAAAATATCCCTGCGTGATCTGGAACAGGCAGGAAAGGGCGCGACCGTATACGGACGCGATATTGTAACAGGGCTTCCCGTTGAGCGGGAGATACCGACAAAGCTTGTGGATGAGGCGCTTCATGAGCACTTCAGCACGATTATTGATAATATCAAAGTGATTCTGGAGCGTACGCCGCCGGAACTGGCGGCGGATATTTACCGCCACGGCATTTATTTAACGGGCGGCGCTTCACAGGTCAATCATTTGAGCGAACTGATCAGCAAAGGCACGGGGCTTACCGTCAATGTGGCGGAACAGCCGATCGCCAGCGTTGCGATCGGATTGTCGCGCATTATCAAAGACGACAATTACAAATCAGTCGCTTATGCAATCGAAGGAATGGGTAAATAAGGAATGAGTCCTATCGTCAGAAGAAAAGGAGAGAAATTTACGCTTCCAAGTAAATATGTTCTCCTGATCGTAACAATCCTGTGTGTCTGCATGATGGTAATCACGTTTACGACAGACCTGTTTAACGGCTCTCTCGGAGCCGTTTTCGGCTATATTACAGTTCCTTTTCAAAACGGCATTACGGAGGTCGGCACATGGCTTTCCGATAAATCGGACGAGCTTGCCCAGATCCGCGATCTGCTTGCCGAGAATCAGAAACTGAAACAGCAGGTAGACGAGCTTACAATAGAAAATACCATACTCCAGCAGGACAAATATGAACTGAATCATTTGCGCGAGCTGTACAAGCTGGACGACGAATATTCCGAATACGAGAAGGTCGGCGCCCGTATTATCGCGTGGGAGGGCGGCAACTGGTTCCATTCGTTTACGATCAATAAGGGAACCGACGACGGCTTGGAGATCGATATGAATGTCATGGCAGGCAGCGGACTTGTCGGCAGGATTGTTGACGTCGGAAAAAACTGGGCAAAGGTCACGTCTATTATCAACGACGGCTCCAGCGTAAGCGGTATGGTGCTGTCCACCTCGGACAATCTGATCGTTACCGGAGATCTGGAGCTGATGAGTCAGGGACAGATTCGGTTTGAACAGTTGATCGATGCCGATAACCAAGTCGCGGAAGGCGATAAGATCGTGACGTCCAATATCAGCGATAAATATCTGCCGGGTATCCTGATCGGTTATATCAGCAGTATGGAGATGGATTCGAACAATTTGACAAAATCAGGCTATGCAACGCCTGCGGTTGATTTTCAGCATTTGGAGGAAGTACTTGTAATTCTTGAAAAGAAACAGGATCTGAAAGACTAGTTTTGGAAAGGGCAGTACATGAAGCGTAAGATTTTGATCGGCATATTGATTCTGGTGTGCTTTTTGCTGCAGTGCACCGTGTTTCATGCGCTTGCGTTCAACAACATTATACCGAATTTTCTCATTATACTGACCGCCTCCTACGGCTTTATGGGAGGACGCAAGAGCGGTCTGGCAACCGGGTTTTTCTGCGGTCTGCTGCTCGACGTCTTTTTTGGACAGGCGATCGGCTTTTATGCCCTGATCTA
>JAGARW010000038.1 GCA_017621975.1 Lachnospiraceae bacterium
CTTGCCTGTATAATGATTCCTGTCATCGTTTTCAACCTTCCTTCCATATCGGAGCATTCCGCCGCCACGCCGCGCTGGCAGGGCATATTAAGGCTCCGGCCCAAATCCCGGTTTCCGCTAAGCGAGCCACTTCACACAGCGAAAGCCCTCCGCAAGCCCTACGCCGCAGGCAAAGCCGTTCTTCTCGGCGTCTGCGTTGAAATAATCGATCCATTTACCGCCGACACGCTCGTATTCCGAACGATGCGCCCTTATGACCGCTTCTTTCGTTTCCCACGTATCGGTAATATCCTGATAAAAATCCGGCGTGAAGGGAATATCCGACTGATACCAGTTGCTTCGATACATTAAGATACGCGGCACATGCCGTCCCGCATGGAGACTCGCTTTTGCAAGCGCGGCATGATCGTGATGTACGTCGTCCCTGTAATGCGTATAGATCAGATCGATCTTTTCATTCTCGATCAAATGAACAAGCTGTGCGTTGAGCGAATCCTCGAATTCCAGCTTCAGCGTTTCAAAACCGCCGCAGATCAGTCTGCCTCCGATCAGCGCCGCCGCCGCCTTTCCCTCTTCCATCGCTGTTTCATTGCTCCGCACCGTCACCTGACCGGGGCTGACAAAGCCTGACGTCGTCGCGACATAAATGATAACGTTATCGCCGCGCTCCACGTGTTTTTTCAAACTGCCGCTGCAGCCAAGCTCAATGTCGTCAAAATGAGCGCCTATTGCAAGTACATTCATCCAAAAACGCCTCTCTTCCCATTATCCAAACTTTTTATTATGACAAATTTTCCATTATGCCAGATCTTCCCACGTCAGAATATCTTCCTTCTGCAAATCGCGCGCCGCGCGTCTGCCGATGACCTGCTCCAGATATTTCGGCCCGATGCCGTAACCCGGACGCTTGATATCGACCGCCTGCGCGCTGATCGGCTCTCCCGCTTTGACGTCGCTGCATAGTACGATACTCTTTCTGTTATTGATACGAGTTCCCGCCTCCGCCTTCGCAGGCATTTTGATTCCGCTGCCGCGCATGAGTTCGAACTCTCTGACCGCATCGACGATCGCCTTCATTTCCTGCGGATCGGCGGAATGCATATGATCCGGCCCGTCGGCATGCTTGTCGTAAGTGAAATGCTTTTCCAGCATCCGCGCGCCCATTGCCGCCGCACAGATGCAGGCGTTTATCCCAAGCGTATGGTCGGAATACCCTACCGCAAGCTGCGGGAATGCCGCGGCAAGCGTCTGCATCGCACGCAGATTCACATCCTCGGGATGCGTCGGATAAGCGGTAATCGCATGCAGGATCGTGATCTGGCTGTTACCCTGCGCAAGCATGGCGTCGACCGATTCCCTTACCTCTTCCAGCGTACACATGCCGGTCGCATATACGATCGGCTTGCCGAGCGCCGCGATATAGCGCAGCAGCGGCAGATTGACCGCGTCGTCCGAGCCGATCTTGTACGCGTCGCAGCCGAGCCGCTCCAGCATATCCACGTCGCTCTTATGGGAAGGAGAGGAAAAAATATCCAACCCCTTTTCTTTCGCATAGGCAAATACCTGACGGTGCAGCTCTTCCCCTACGGAATATTCGTCAAACAGTTCAAACTGCGACATCACGCCCGTATTTTCCATATCGAACATCGCTTTCGTGCTCGACAGCGTCTCCGCGCGGTAAGTCTGCAGCTTGACCGCGTCCACGCCGCATGCCGCCGCCTCGTCGATCAGACGCGCCGCCTGCTCATACGTCGTAAAGTTACCGCCGATCTCCGCTATGATATAGATTTTATGCTTATTCCAGTTCATATCCGCCTCTTTTCCGACACAGATGTCATTTTTGTGTTCCCGTTTCATTTACGACACAGCTGGCATTTTATTTTGTGTCGTTTCTCATACAGGTGTCTTTCCACTTCACCTGACCGATCATTTTCTCAAGTCCCTGACGCAGCGTATGCGCCGGCTTCCAGCCGAGCACATCGCGTGCGTGGGAAATATCCGCTACAACATTGTTCAACTCGTTTTTCCTTGTCTGACCGGCGCATTCCACGCGCTTTCTGCTGCCGAGAATCTCCTGCACAAGATCGATCACCTCGCCTACGGAATACGAAATACCGGAACCGATATTGAACACATCGTATTCCTGAACCTTCTTTACCGTCAAATAAACCGCGTCAAGAAGATCCTCCAGATAAATATAATCCCGCATCGGCGAAAGATCCATAACGCGGATGCTCTCTTCCCACATCGCATGCCTGATGATCTGCGGAATGAGAAAATTGTCTTTCTGTCCTGCTCCGTATACATTAAACGGACGGATCACACTGACCTTTACGTCAAACTGCTTCGCATAAAACTCGCACAGCTCTTCCGCCATATATTTTGATTTGGCATACGGATTATTCGGATTGATCCGGTCCGTCTCCTGAATCGGATTTTTCTCCGGCTGTCCGTAAATATACGCGCTGATATAGGTCATCGGAATCTGATGCTTTCTGCACAACTCCAGTATGTTCAGCGTCCCGAATGTATTTGTTTCCATAAACTGAGCCGGTTCCTCCCAGCTTTTCGGCACGAACGTCCTACCCGCCAGATGAACGATATGTCCGATCTCCTCTGTGGGAAACGCTTCTACGCACGCGCGGTCCGCAACGTTCAGTTCCTTCGAATCCGGCGCAAGCACCGCTTCGTTTCTTTTATGCAGATATTCTGTCAGCGCACTGCCGATAAAACCGCCTGCGCCGGTCACGAGTATTTTTTTCTCCGTCATCGTTTCCTCCGTCCCATACCGCCGTCAAAAAGGGATCCGTCAGCCCTCTTCGCCTCTCAGCCTCAGCATCTGTTCCATCCCCGGAAATTCGCCCATGTCTTCCCACGCCTTCTCCGTAACCGGATAGACGCCTACCTTATCGCCCCGGTTCAGGCATTCCTGAATCAAATCGGTAATATGCATGAATTCGTCTTGCGGGATAAGCTCCAACACTCCGGGATTCAGCACATACACGCCCGTATTGACAAGAAAATTCAGCTCCGGCTTCTCCGAAAGGCTCTCCACCTGCCCCTCTTTGCCGATATTTACGACTCCGTATGGAATCGTATAATTTTTCAGCGACGTAATCAGTGTAATCATGTTCCCGTTTTCTTTATGGAACCGCATCACCTTCGCGTAATTAACGTCAAGCAGAATGTCGCAGTTGCTCACAAAAAACGGTTCCTTTATTTCATCTTTCACAAGAGAAAGACTGCCCGCCGTTCCGAGGAAATTTTCTTCCTCAATATAGTTCACTTCATAGTCAGGATGCAGATCCTGAAGATACGCTTTGATCAAATTCTTTTTATAATTCACGGATATATAGAAACGCCGGCAGCCCGCCTTTGTAAAGGAACCGATGATCTGTTCCAGAATCGTCGCGTTTCCGATCGGAATCAGCGGCTTCGGCAGCACCTGCGTATAAGGAAACAGGCGCGTTCCCTTCCCGCCCGCCATCACAACGACAGGCGCATCCACAGTCTCTCCGTGATGCTCTTTTTTCTCGGGCGTCCCGTAACGGAACAACAGATCGAGCAGCCGCCCGTCCTGATCGACGACCGGAATGGCGTCGATCCCGTGCCGCTGCATCAGCTTCATCGCCTCTCCCGTCTCCGCTTCCGTCACGCAGATCGGATGCGCGGTCATCGCCTCCGTCACCTTCCGCGTCATATCCTGACTTTTCAGAATCCATTTTCTGACGTCACTGTCAGTTAATACGCCGAGCAGCCGCCCGTCCTCCACAATGAGAACGATCCTCTCGTGCGTCTCGTCCAATACCTTAATTGCTTCCAGAATCGTGTATTCCGGCGTAATGCAAAGCTTTGCAGTCTTATCGTCCATACAAACCTCATTCCAGCCCGCCGGGGCGGTGTTTCTTTATACGTTATAAATATCCGTTTTATAGGAGCTCATATTTCCCCTGATCCATTCGATCGTCTCCGCAAGTCCCTGCTCGAATGTGTAATTCGGTTTCCAGTCTGTCAGGCGCATGATCTTTTCATTGCAGCCAAGCAGCCGGTTGACCTCGCTCTTTTCCGGACGGGTGCGCTGCTCGTCGCAGACAATACGCGCGTTCGGATTGATCTGCCGGATCAGCTCGCCGGCCAGATCGCCGATACTGATCTCCTTCTGCGTCGCGATATTGATTTCCTCGCCGATCGTCTGATCCGATCTCGCGATCTCATAAAATCCGTTCGCCGTATCTTTTACATAATTAAAATCCCTTGTCGGCGTCAGGGAACCGAGCTTAATCTCCTCTTTCCCCGCAAGAAGCTGGGAAATAATCGTCGGAATCACGGCTCTCGCCGACTGTCTCGGTCCGAACGTATTGAACGGGCGCACGATCGTGACCGGCAGATTGAAGCTGCGGTAAAAGCTCTCCGCCAGACGGTCCGCTCCGATCTTTGTCGCGGAATAAGGCGACTGCCCCTGATACGGATGCTTTTCGTCGATCGGCACATACTGCGCGGTTCCGTATACCTCGGAAGTAGACGTAATCAGCACGCGCTCCAGTTCCAGATCTCTCGCTGCCTGCAGCACGTTCAGCGTGCCCTTGATATTCGTATCTACATAGGAATCCGGCGAATGATAACTGAACGGGATCGCAATCAGCGCCGCCAGATGAAATACGCCGTCTACCCCTTTCATTGCCTCCCGCACACCGTTCGGATCGCGGATATCCCCCTGAAAAATTTCCAGTTCGTCCAGTTTTTCCTTCGGGAACGTATCGAGCCATCCCCATGTATTAAAGGAATTATAATAAGTAAACGCCTTGACCTCATATCCCTTTTCCATCAAATGTTCCGTCAGATGGCTGCCGATAAATCCGTCGGCGCCTGTTACCAATACTCTTTTCATAGCTTTAATCTTCCTCCGCTTCCGCAGCCTGCGCCGCTTTTTTCATTTCCGCAACGACCAGATCGATGATCTCCCTGCGGCTTTTTTCCACGAGAGAGGCGTCCGCTCCCTCGACCGGAGAATACACACAGATGCCGCTGTCTGCAAAGGCACGGAAATAATTGCGCACCGCCTGCGCGGTAATTTCGCCGCCCGATAAGATATCCTCTATGGCGTCCCTGCACTCCTGTTCGTTTCCGACCTGATAAATGCCCGGACCGTGCTCAAAGCCGCCGTGGCCGAATACGAAGACCGGCTTGCCGTTTGCGATTGATTCGATGGACACCGTTCCCGCCGGGGTAGCCGCCGCGACGCAGTGCTCCAGCAGATCGACCGACTCCGCGTCGCTGCTCACGAGCACAACGTTGTCCGTCCCCTGCAAATCTTTATAAAAGCTCTTCATGTGATAAGGCTGTACGAAATGCTCCTTCACATAAAGCTTAATCCCGTATTCTTTCAGCACAGGCGCAAGAAGCTGCACGCAGAGCTCCTGCTCTACAAAAACGCCCGCCTGCGGCAGCGTCGTCGCCTCAGGCTGCAGGTGCAGCAGAAACAGCACGTATTTTTCATGCTCCATATCCGGCATAACCGCCATCTTTTCATAATCCGCGATCGTCGCGCAGTTTTTCAGCTTATGGCGCACCTTTCGGATGCAGTAAGCGTCCCGCCGCATCCAATAGAAGCTTTCCTTCCACGGCGCAAGCGACCGCGCCCGAAGCGAACCCGCGATCCCGTGCTTGATCCGGGAAAGCTGTCGTCTTGCGATCTGATCCCGCATCACATAGCCCATGATCTGGCGCTTTTCCTTTTTCGCATGCTCCTTTTTGCTGCCGGAGCCGAGCATCACCTTCATCTTCTGAAGCTTGTTTTCTTTCAAAAGCGCCTGATAGTACGCCTCCACATCTTCCGGCAGGGCGACGGGCTCCGCGTTGTCTTTCTGTTTTTCATAGGCGGCGTCAAGCCGCTCATAAAGCGTATAAAGATCGTTGCCGACGAAGCACCAGTGCGGCAGATGCGTCGGCGCAAGAATGCACATCGGTATGTTCTTTACCTTTGTCAGCGCGTAAATGATATAGTCGTGCGTATGATGGGGAATCCCCGTCAGAAACACAAAATTGATCCGGTTCCGCTCAAACACATCGTTCCAGAAGCGCAGATGATGAAGATAAAACCGCTTCGCCTCGTCGTACGTAAAAATATCAAAATCCGTGATCCGGCACAGCATCTTGACCGCCGTCGGCTCGTAAGGCTCCATTGCGGTAAGCAGCTCGCGCGAAAGCGGACGCAGCGCGTTCATATCCATTTTATATTCATATCTGGCGTTAGCGCACATATCATAATCGATTTTTTCGTATTTCTGCGGGTCGTAATGATCGTTCCCGTCGTTGTCCCTGCTCGTCAGAACGCACCGGTCAAACGGAAAACGTCTGTCGATCTCCTCCAGCATCGACTGCTGATAACCGTTTACGGAATCATATCCCTGAAAAAATAAATTCACACCCATTTATTCGATGCCTTTCTCCTGTATGATCTTGCCGTCCCTGACTGCGAACGTCATATCGCAGTTCTCGATCGTTTTTAATCTGTGGGCAATGATCAACATTGTCTTCTTGCCGTGGAAATTGTTGATCGCTTCCATGATCGCCGCTTCCGTATCGTTGTCAAGCGCGCTCGTCGCCTCGTCCAGAATCAGAAGCTCCGGATTGTGATACAGCGCCCTCGCGATCCCAAGTCTCTGTCTCTGTCCGCCCGACATACGGATTCCGCGTTCGCCGATCTCCGTATCCAGCCCTTCCGGCTGTTCCTTCACAAAAGACGTCAGCTGCGCTTCTTCAAGCACTTCCCAGACGCGCGCCTCGTCGACCTTTTCCCGCGGAATCCCAAACGCCACATTCGCCCGGATCGTATCGTCGATCAGATTGATCGACTGCGGAATATAACCGATGTTGTGCAGCCAGCCCGCATAATTCGTCAACACGTCCACGCCGTCGCACAATATCCTGCCCTCCTGCGGGTCGAGCAGACCTAACATAATATCGACAAGCGTCGTTTTGCCCGCGCCCGATTTGCCGACGATGCCGACCGATTTGCCGATCGGGATCGTCATGCCCGCCCGGTCAAATATCTTTTTGTCCGAATTCGGATACTGATAGCTGATATTTTCAATCGTGATCCTGTCCGTAAACGGCAGCTTTCCTTTGCCGCTCCTGCCCGACGTTTTCGGATCGTACGTTTCCTTAACGTTCTGCGGCATTTCTACGTTTTCATAAACAAAATCGAGCGTTGGCTTATAGTAAGCGATGTTCGCAAGATAAGTACTCATACGGTTTGCGCACGGCATCAGGCGCACCGCCGCCAGTCCGAACGCGGAAAGCTGAGGGAGCATCCCCGCGACGCTTCTTCCGAGAGCGATCATCACGCCGAGATACGCAAGGATCCCGCCGATGCATACGCTTTCAATAATAAGGCGCGGCGCGGAGCCGAGCACCTTCTGGCTTCTCGAAAGGTTGTAAAATTTCCGTCCGTTATTTTCATATTCCTCTAAAAACGATTCTTCTTTTGCAAAGATTTTAACGTCTTTGATTCCCATAATAGACTGGATAATGCTGTTGTACATCCGGCTTTGTCGCACTCTTGCTTCCTGCCCGATGCTTCCCATCTTCGGTTTGAAAAGCAGCGCGATCAGTCCGGTTACGCCGAATAAAACGACGCACATCACGACTGTCATCTGAAAATCGATCACAAGCAGCACAAGCCCTAAGCAGACCGCAATGATAAACTCCGATATGAACTGAATGCATTCCAGCAAAAGCGAAAATACGCCCGTCGTATCGCTGTATACGGTGCGCAGCACGTCCGACGTATTGGCGTTTAAATAAAATTCATACGGCTTATTAAAATAAATACGCAGCAGATCGCGCGAAATCAAAAACTGGCTGTTGCAGATAAACGTATGCTGCACATAATACATAAACAGCAGATACGCGTTTTTGAATACAAAGATCAAAATCAGCGCGATGATCATCAGAATCACAAACTGCTCCAACGTTTCCAGCCCAAACAGACCGCTGATCCATACGACGAGTTCGTTTTCCGTAAACACATCCGGCTCCACGACCGCAGTCACGATCGGCAGTATCATCGAAACGCCGAGCGTTTCCAGTATCGCTCCGATCACGATCAAAAAGAGCAGAATGATAACGTTCCGTTTCTGCTTTTTATTCAGTACAACTCCGAATTTCTTAATAATGTCCATTTTATTATCCTATTTCTTACGTTTTATTCTGTCTTCTGTTTCCATTCCTTTTTCTTCCGAAAAGCAGTCTGGGAAGTCCAAAGATCCGTTTCTTACGTTTCACGGAAGGATTTTCATCATACGTTTCCTGTAAATAAAGCTGCAGCGTCCCGCTTCCCGTCAGACGCGTCTTAATACGGCGTCGCAAAAGATTCCGTTTTTCCTGAAGCCGGAGCATCAATACCTTCTTTGGATACCAGAGCTGTCCGGCAATTTCCGCAAACGGAAGCACCGAAGAAGCATGCTTCTCTAAAAAATTTTCCAGTTCCCGGTAGTCTCCTTCATCCAGTTCGTTGCAGTGGATACAGATCGTGTCCACGCCGCCGGAAAGCTTCGGCTGAGAACTTCGGCACGGTACGAACAGAAGTCCCTTCATATAATACGGAATATCCGTATACCCATCGGTCACACAGACAAAGCCGAGTTTTTTCAGGGCCCTTAGCGTGTTTTTATCATACGTATGCCCCGGCGCCATAAATATTGTAGCATCCAGTCCGTGTTTTTGCAAAATTTCCCTGCCGTTTTTGATCTTTTCATACTGCGTCTCATACGGCAGCCCCGCGAATTCGCTCGCCGGTTTCAATCCGAGCAGTCCGGAAGCCTTTGTCTCATACACATGCCGGAAGCCGTGCTGCGCGACCAACCAGCCGTTTTTCTGCAGAGAAGCGATATACTCCCAGAAATCCTCGTGGTACTCTCCGCGCGAAAGTCCGGGATCGGCATTTTGCGGCACAACCCCAATGAGCGGCTTTACCTTATATTTATCAAAGATCGCTTTTACCCTGTAAAATTTGTCCCAGTCCATATCCGGCGTAATATCGTCCAGCCGGAACGTACATACATTAGTCATCCGTCAGCACTCCTATCAGATTAATGACGCCCTTTACCGCTTCCGCCTTAAGTCCTACGACGTCTTCGCAGTCATAATAATAGAGTTCGTCGCCGCCGAACGATTCTTTAAATTCGGTAATATTTTTTACTTCCTCCCGAAGCCCGGCGCCGCCCCAGTCATAAGTAGTCTTTCCCATTTCCTTAAAATACATCATATCCGCCTTATGGAGATAACGGTTCGCGATTCCGACGATACGGGCGCTTACCGCTTCGCTGCGGAACTGGGACGCCGACTGATACGAACGCACAAACGTATCTCCTACGATATACGTATGGTAAACGAGCGTCTGGCCGCCCTGCTTCGCGCAGGTGATCGCAAATACGCCCTCGCGCGCGTACGTCTCGATCTCTTCTTTATATTTTTCGTACTTTTCATCCGTGATTCCCTTAGTTTTCCAGAATTCAATAAAAAATTCGCAGAACTGCGCAATGTCCTGCTCTGTGATCTCGCTGCCGACCTTAAACTCCGCCGTAATATTTTCCCTTGCCGCCCGCCTGATCTGATAACGGCAGTCCTTCTGGCACTTCGCAACGATCTCTTCCTCGCTCTGCGTCAGGTCGGTAATCAGTGTCCTGACCTCGCGCAATACCCTGCCGATCGGTTTTTTCGCGCCCCGGTATAAAATAATTCCGTCCAGACCGCACTTTTCTTCCGCATACCAGACCTCGCGGAAATCGACGCCGTGTTTTTTTCTACGATTGACTACAAGCATACTCTTTTACCCTGCTTTCTATTTCTTCCTGCCATCTCCGGCATACTTTTTCAGGCGCAAGCTCCTGCGCAAGCTTTGCCGCCTGCCTTCCGAGCGACTCTTCCAGTTCCGGATCGTCCAGGATCCGCCGCAGCGCCGCCGTAAGCGCCGTCTCGTCCCCGACCGGAATAAGCAGTCCGTTTTCCCCGTCGCGGATCACCGTCCTGGGTCCGCCGCACGGGCAGTCGGTCGAAATCACCGCAAGCCCCGTCGCCATCGCCTCCAAAAGCGCATTCGGCATGCCTTCATAATTGGACGAAAGGACAAAGATACGCGAACGCTCGATCCGCCTGCGAATGTCGCTTTGCCGTCCCATAAAACGCACCCTATCCGCAATACCGAGTTCCCCTGCAAGAGCGCGCAGCGCAGGCTCCGTGTCGCTGCCTGCAAGCCCGCCTCCGTAGATCACGACCTTGAGCTCCGGGTATTCCCGCTGTAGCCGTGCAAACGCGCGCAGCAGAAGCTGATGATTCTTATTCGCATCGAGCCGTCCTACCATAACGATCTCATTTTCTCTCTTTCCGGTATAACGCTCCCGTACAAAGCTTGGATCAAGCGCATTCGGCAGCACGGCGGAATGTTTCTGAACCTTCCCGGAAAACGCCAGCTTTGCATCCTCCGTCTGAAAGATCACGCCAGCCGCCCTGCGAAACAGCCGCTCCGCCAGCGCTTTCTGCAAACGGGACGGGTACTCCCGCGCCGGATCGCTGCGTACGGAAAGAATGACCGGAATTCTGTTTCGGCAAAACGGTCTTCCCGTTGAAAGCATGGCGTATAAATTCATTTTCCCGATAAACGCTACGATCAGATCCGGCCGCTCTTCTCTCCAGATCGCAGCAAGCCGCCGGATCCTTGCCGGAACCTTGCCCGCCCTGCCGAGCGGCGCGCCCGCGATCTCCTCTTCCAACAGACGCCGCCTTGCCGGAAACGTTACTTTGTATTCTTCCGCCCCGCGTCTTGACGTTACGAGCAGAACGTCGTAGCCGGTTTTTGAAAAATGCTCCGCCAGATTCAGGGCGACATGCTCCGCGCCGCCTTTTCCAAGGCTGTTGATCAAAAATGCGATTTTCTTCATAATCCGGTTCCTTCTATAAATTCCTGCCACATCCGGTTGATCTTATCTGGATGAAGCGACTTGCTGAAGCGGTATGCGTTCTCACGCAGGCGCGTTTCCAGTTCCTTGTCATTCAAAATGCGCAGCATCGCTTCCGCCATCTTCTTCGCATCCTTTACCGGAACGAGCAATCCCGTTTCACCGTCATGGACGAGCGCTCTCGCGCCGCCGCTCGGGCAGTCGGTCGAGACGACCGGAATTCCGAGTGCGAACGCCTCTGCGACCGCATTCGGCATTCCTTCGAAATTGGATGAAAGGACAAAAAGCCTTGCATCCCTGATCTTATCCGGAATATCGAGCGTATCTCCCGGCAGGCTTACCTTTTCCGCCAGTCCGAGACGCGCTGCCTGTTTCCGAATATCTTCCATACAATCTCCGCCGCCGTAAATTGTCAGATGCATCTGGGGCTTCTCCTTTACAACGATTGCAAAGGCGTCTATGAGCAGGGCATGATTTTTGACCGCGTCCATACGCCCTACCGTAATAATTTCATCCCTGCGCTTCCCCGCATAAGGCTCCCGCACATATTCGGGGGAAAGCGGATTGTATAAGATTCTGGATTTTTTCTGCGCCGCCTTCGGGAAAAACGCTTTCGCGCCTTCCGACTGGAATACGATGCCGTCCGCAAAGCAGAACAGGCTCTTTGCGAGAAAACGCTGCAGCGTCCCCGCATACTCTCTTTCCGGCGCGCTGCGCACCGATACAAATACTTTTGTTTTTGTGCCGAGTCCCGCTAAAATTGCCCGGATATTTGTCTTTCCGATAAACGATACAAGCGCGCTCGCCTGTGTCATTTTCAGCAGTCTGCGCACTTTTGTAATACGTCCCGCAGCTGCCCGGATGCGGCTGACGATCCGAAGTCCCGCGCCGGTCTGATCGGCGTTTCCATTCTCCGGCTGATCGAGCACGACCTTTTTAATGCCGTCATTCATCGGATACAGCCCCTCGTCCGGCTCAAGCGTTACCATATAAACTTCATAGCCCTGACTGCAAAAGTAATTTGCAAGATTGACGATGACACGCTCCGCGCCGCCTCTTGTCAATGTCGCAATATAAAATACGATCGTTTTTTTCATTTTAATTTATTTTCAACCTATTTCCTGAGCTTCCATCCGATCTTTTTCAGTATCGTCCGAAAACCGACTTCTCTATGCAGAATATCGATTGTTTCATACATCTCGTTTCTGTTGTATGTATGAATGCCGACGGCGTTTACGCCCGGCAGCTCTACATTCTGCGGCGATAACCGGCAGTATTCCCGCTCTTCAAAACAATCTGCATCTAAGCCGCCGCCTTCCGTCTGACACTGCGCCTCTCCTCGCAGCCTTACGATCTCGTTGACGATCAGCTCCTGCCCATAGTAATCCGTGCAGTTCTGCGCCGGGCGAAAAAGCCTGCCGTCCTCTTTGATGAACGCGCCGCCCGGACGCGCCGTTTTCGACGGCTTTGATCTGTAGATTTTTTCTTTTTTTACAGGTCTGAAGCGTTCCGGCTCCGGCTCGCACAAATAGATTTCCAGACAGTTGTCCGTATACGTAAACAAATAATAACAGTCGTTATCTTCTAAGATCGTCGTATCGACCGCGGATATCTCCGCAAGCGTCTCTACCTTTTCCCATCTGCCCGGAAACTGTTCGCAGCGATACAGCCTGATTTCTCCCGCATTCCTTGTCTCCGGCAGCATGTAAGTATATCTGCCATACCGGAATATCTGCGGATAGGATAAGTGAAACGGCTCTTCCAATACCTTGACCGGCTTCGCCTGCGGCTCGTCGAGATTCCGGCACCAGAGCACGCCTTTCATATCCGTTAAGTTCTGCTTTTCATAAAAAAGCCATGTTTTCCCTTGATGCGTATATAAAAAAGGATCCGCCTGCGTAATGAACTTTTTCTGCGGCAGCAGACGGAAGCCTTCGATCCTGTCCTCCTGCAGAAGATTGGCGCCCGCGTTTCTTTTTCTATAGGCGATCACCCAATATTCGCATGTCTTCATTCGTTCCAAACGTTCCCGCCATTTACTCATAAGCAAGCTCCTCGTAACGCTTCACCATTTCCCGGATGTCAAACCCCTTCTGTGCAAACAGACGATAGTCCGGCGCGCTGCGTTTCTCCTGCGCGAGCGCAAGAATTTCCTCCGCCCATTCCGCCGCCGGTCTGTTTAAGGACATTCTGTGCACGAGATCCGTCGCGTCCACGTCCGTTCTGATCACGTCCGAAACAAGATTCGGCAGACCGGCGCACTGCGCTTCTACCATAGCGATCGGAAGACCTTCGTACCTGGACGGGAACAAAAACACATCCATTGCCTGAAGCAGCGCCGCCGTGTCCGTCCGTACGCCAAGCAGGCGCACATTTTCTTCCAGTCCGAGCGCTTTCCGCTTTTCCTCGATCGGTCCGCGCATCACGCCGTCTCCCGCAAAGATCAGTTTCGCATCGGGACGCTTTTTCACAAGCTCCGCCATAATGTCAAGCATAAACAGATGATTTTTAACCGGAAGCAGATTACCGACATGACCGATCACGAGACTGCCGTCCAGTCCTTCCCGCCTGCGCGTCTTCTTCCGCTTTATCTCGTCATATGCGAAATCGTCCAGCCGGATCGCATTGATAATGACTTCATAAGGCTTATCGCCGTACAGCCATTTTCCCGCCGCGTCCGAGCAGGCAAAACGTTTTGTACAGAGCATGTTCAGCATCGGCTGGAACAGCTTATGCATCCTTATATTCGGCGTGCTCGTCGAATGGGAATGCGCGATCAGCGTCGTCGCGCCGCCCAACTTCGCCGCAAGCAGATCGAGCGCCACCGTTGAAATATCCGTGTGCCGGAAAACGATTTTGTACCGCCCCTTTTTTACGACGCTGCGTATCTCGCAGAAGTTGCGCTGCGGGCTGACCGCCTTGCGCGTCACATAAAAAAGCCTTCCGCCGAGCGCCTCGATCTCCTCGTCAAAGCTGACGTCCCTGTGTTCATGCACGATAAAATCAAACTGCACTTTTTTCCGGTCGATATTCCGGTATACGTTCATAATGAAATTGCCGATACCGCTCGGCGACATAGAACCTACGATGTGAAGCATCCTTACCATGATATTCCCCGTTTCCTTTTCCGTCCCGCTGACGCTATTTCAGATTTTCCTGATACCACTCGATTGCAAGGGCGATCCCCTTTGCAAAATCATACTCAGGATCATAACCGAGCAGTTTTTTCGCTTTCGAAATATCGGCGTTGGAATGCTTAATATCTCCGGCTCTGTCCGGTCCGAAATGAGGTTCGACCTCTTTGCCGAGCGCCCTGCACAGATCATAATAAATATCGATCAGATATTCCCTGCCGCCGTACGCAATGTTAAAAGCCTCTCCCGCCGCTTCCGGCGGCGCCAGACACGCTTTCAGATTCGCTTCGATTACATTGTCAATATAGGTAAAGTCGCGCGACTGCTTTCCGTCTCCGTTGATCGTAGGCGTCTCTCCGTGCAGAAGCTGACGGATAAACTTCGGAATGACCGCCGCATATGCGCCGTCCGGGTCCTGCCGTCTGCCGAATACGTTGAAATAACGCATCCCGTACGTGTCCAGACCGTACAGCTTTTTGTACAGCTTTCCGTATTCCTCGCATACCCTCTTTGTCAGCGCATACGGGGAAAGCAGGTTACCTTCCTGTCCTTCTACCTTAGGCAGTACCGGATGATCGCCGTATACGGACGAGCTGGAGGCATATACAAATTTCTTCACACCCTGACATCTTGCCGCCTCCATCATGTTCAGCGTGCCTCTGATATTGATCTCTTCGTACAAAAGCGGCATTTCAATGCTGCGCGGCACACTGCCCCACGCCGCCTGATTGAGCACGAAATCCACGCCCTCGCACGCCGCCTTACACGTATCCAGATCGCGAATATCCCCTTTGATAAAGGTATAATTCTCCCGATCGCTCAAAAAGTCCACATTTTCCTGTTTTCCGGTCGAGAGGTTGTCCAGACATCTGACCCGATATCCCATATCTGTAATCGCTTCACAAAGATTTGAGCCGATAAAACCGGCGCCTCCCGTTACAAGAAATACGCTGTCCTTCGGAAATTGTAATTGTTTATAACCCATTGCTCTGCTCTCTCTTTCTTATTTGATAACATTCTGTCAGGCACATCAGCCCGGCAATATAAAATAACGCCGTATTATAAATCATATAACGCGACAGGCACATGATCATCAAAGCCGTCGCAAATACGTTGGCACATATCATAAGCATTGCAAACAGCATCAGAAGCGCCGCCTTGCTCCGCTTGTTCTTTCGATATAAATATATCACAAGCGCCGCCGCAAGGAAATAAATAACAATCGAATAGATTCCCATCACGGTTCCGCTTGCGGAAACGGAACGCGTCAGCCCGCTGACCGCCGTCGCAATATAGTTGCAGCAGTACGCGCCCGCCAAATGCGGAAGCAGGTCCCTGTTCATCTCTCCCGCCACACGCACGACCTCATTCAGCGCTTCTCCTTCGGGAATGCCTTTTTCCGCCGCGTACCCAAAAAGACACGGCTGCTGTATCGTAAAGCCGATCGTATCATAACAGTCCTCATAATGGTATGCCCTGCCCAGAATTCCGTCCGGCGCATCAGCGCGCGTCATGCCGCCTTCCTCCATCTGCACATGCATCTCGGTAAACAAAGCCCTCTGCTCCTCATCCGTGATCAGGAGCGCATCCTCCGGCTCCGACAGATAAAGCATTGTCGTCAGCAAATTATAGCTTCCGGTATTCGCTCCGGCATAGCCTTCATGAATCGCCCTGTTGTAAATCCGGTTGACCGCAGACCTTGCGCCAAAAAACAGCAGGATCGACAATAGCAGGAGAAGAAGCCGCTTAAAGCTCCGACGCCTCGCCGCTTCAAAAAGCATCACCGCGCACCACGCGGCAAACGCGACAAGCATCTGGTTTCTTGTCAGCACGAGCAGCAGGGCGCATAAAAACGCCGCGCCGTAAAAGCGTCCCTTTTTTTCTTCCGCAAACAGCCCGAGGATCATAAACGCCGTAAACAGATAAAAAAGCGGAAATGAAATCCCTTCGGTCAAAACCGCATTGCTCAGCACCATACGGGAAGAAGACGCAAGCGGCGTCAGCACGTGCGGAATGAGCGTGCAGAGCGCAACGAGTCCCGTCAAAAACCAGTTCAGATCAAAAACATGCTTCACCGCTCTTGTCAAAAAGAAGCACGAAAATCCTGCTAAAAGCCCCTGAACCAAAATGGAAACCCGAAGCGCCGGCCATGTGTAGATCAGCTCCATCGCCTTCTCGCTCTCCAGCTGCCCGGAAGCCGCCAGCCATGTGATCGTATCGCCTTCCCGGAAGATAAAGCGAAAAAACATGAGAAAAAGAGGGTATAACGGTTCTCTTCCTGCCTGAGAAGAAATATACGAACCGGAATCCGGGTAAATCCCGATCGGCGCAAAACATGCAAGAAGTCCGAAAAACGACAGAAAGGCGCCAAGCAGCAAACACTGCCTCGCCCCTTCCCATCTGCTTATCAACGTCTTTTCATGCTCTCTTATCTTCATCTCTCCAGCCATTTGATAACCTGGAAGCCTTCCGCATAAGATACCCCGTTCTGAAGTCCGTAATTCGCCGCGTCATTTTTGAAATACGCGATCTTTTCTTCCTTTACCCTGCCGGAATTGGACTGGTACTTCCGCATGGCTTCTTCCTTTTTCTCCCATACATCGGAAATATCTACAAAAAAGTTCGGTACAAACGGTTTCTCCGATTGATACCATGTGCAGCGATATCCGAGGATCGACGGCACGTGCCGTCCCGCATGGATCGCCGCCCGCGCCAGAGACCTGTGATCATGCTGAGCGTCGTCCGGGAAATGCGTGTAGATCAGATCGATCTTTTCCCGTTCCACCAGATGAACAAGTCTTGCGTTCAAAGCGTCCTCAAATTCCAGATGCATCGTTTCATAGCCGCCCATAATCAGCTTGCCGCCGATCAGCTCAGCCGCCTCCTGCGCGTTGCGCGACGCGACCTCTTCCCTGCCGGCCTCCTGACGATCGGAATTCAGCATCCCCGCAGTCGCCGCTACAAAAAGGATGACCCTGTCTCCTTTCTGCACATGCTTCAGGAGCGCCCCGCCACAACCGATTTCGATGTTATTAAAATGTGATCCAACTGCCAGTACGTTCATAACATCAGCCTCCTTCTCGCTCTTTCTTATCTTTGTATTTCTGTTTCATTGTTAACGTCAGTGGACAGGGGGAAACACGCCTGTCCACTGACACTTTTTTATAGTATAACACTTTTATAAGCGCCAGTAAAGATACCCGGCCTTTTCATAAGCATCCCGGTCAAGTATTCCCTTGATGTCAGTCAAAACCTTTTTTCTGCCGTTATCCGCATACAGCGAGCCGATCTCTTCCATCGTAAGATGCTTATATTCCTCATGGGAAACGGCAAGAATGACAGCGTCCGCGCCTTTCATCTCTTCCCTGTCCATAAAATGAACGCCGTATTCGCGCTCTGCCTCAGACTTGTCCGCCACCGGGTCGGTAATCATCGGATCGATGCCGTATTCCTGCAGTTCTCTGACAATGTCGATCACCTTTGTATTTCTTGTATCCGGGCAGTTTTCCTTAAACGTAAAGCCAAGAATCGCCACCTTTGCTCCCTTGACGGGAATATCCGCCTTAATCAGATTTTTCACAAGGCTTTCCGCGACATATTTTCCCATGTCGTCGTTGATGCGTCTTCCCGAAAGAATGATCTGCGAATGATAACCGAGCTGTTCCGCCTTATAGGTCAGATAATACGGATCGACGCCGATGCAGTGCCCGCCGACCAGTCCTGGGAAAAATTTCAGGAAATTCCACTTCGTACCGGCCGCTTCCAATACCGACTTTGTATCGATTCCCATCTTATTAAAAATAATCGAAAGCTCGTTCATGAAAGCAATATTAATATCTCTCTGGCTGTTTTCGATCACCTTGGCGGCCTCCGCCACCTTGATCGACTGCGCCCTGTGAACGCCCGCCGCCACGACAAGCTCGTATACCTTGGCGATCTCGTCAAGCGTCTCCTCGTCCATACCGGAAACGATCTTCGTAATGGTCTCCAGTCTATGCACCTTATCGCCCGGATTGATGCGCTCCGGCGAATAGCCGATCTTAAAGTCGGCGCCGCATTTCAGTCCCGACTCCGCCTCAAGAATCGGCACGCAGATTTCTTCCGTAACGCCCGGATAAACCGTTGATTCAAATACGACGATCGATCCCTTTGTCAGATTACGTCCAAGCACACGGCTCGCCCCTTCTACCGGCGTCAGGTCCGGCGTATGATCGGGATTGACAGGAGTCGGCACCGCTACGATATGGAATTTGGCTTCCTTAAGCCTGCTTTCGTCGCTCGTAAAATCAACGCTGCATGCCGCGATCGCTTCGTCGCCGACCTCTCTTGTCGGATCGACGCCGTTTTTGTACAGTTCGATCTTCTTTTTGTTCAAGTCAAAACCAACGACGTTGATTTTTTTAGAAAAAGCGACTGCGATCGGCATCCCGACATAGCCGAGTCCGACAAGCGACAGCTTTTCTTCTTTGTTAATTAGTTTTTCATATAAGCTCATTTGTTTTCCCTTCCCTTTGTTTTCCTGCGGCTTTATCAGAATCGCTGATCCGAACCGTCCGCACATATTTCTTGAATCGCCTGCAGATAACTGTGCACGACGATATTACGATCAAAATGTTCTTCCATATGCTTCCTGCCGTTTCTGCCAAGCTGCTCCCGCTCTTTACGCGAAAGCGACAGGAAATGCTTCAGCTTCCCGATCAGATCGGCGCTGTCTCTTTCTTTCACAAGGAAACCGCTTTTCCCCTCCACAACCGTCTCTCGGCAGCCCGGACGGTCCGTCGTAATCACGGCTCTGCCGCATGCCGCGCTCTCCAGACAGACATTGGACATTCCCTCGGGATAATAAGACGGATGCACGGTGCACTGACTTTCCCTGATATAAGGAACGACGTCTTCAACGCTTCCTTCAAAGCGGATCACATCTTCCCGGCAAAGCCGTTCAAACCGCTCCCGCCCGGTATAATCGTCCTCGAGAAAACCGAGAATGCGAAATACCGTATTCGGGTATTCCCTGCGTATCTCCTGCGCCGCGTCCAGATATTCTTCGATCCCCTTTTCCTTCATCACGCGGGAAATAAATAAAAAGCCGACCTCGTCCGTATCGGGAAACGGCTGATAACAAAAACGCTGCAAGTTCACGCCGGAGCCCGGCAGCATTCTGTGTCTGCCCGGCGCGATCCCAAGCTTTGTAAAAATCCTTTCGTTCGCGTCGTTCTGAAAGAACAAGACCGCCGCCTTTTTCATCGCCGCCCGGTACAGCCGCTGCGTAAAACGCTGCAGCATCCCGTTTCCTTCCACCGCCGTCCCGAGTCCGGTGATCGTCGTGATATAAGGGATCTTTTTCATACCGCACAAAAATCCCATATAAAGATTCGGCTTGATCGTATAAGTCAGCACAACGTCCGGCTTTACCTCGTCCAAAACCGCTTTGTACCGTTTCAGAAGCGCAAGCTCCTGCAGCGGATTTGTGCCGCGCCTGTTTAACGCCGTATCGTGAAAGATGCAGCCCATCGCCCGCATCCTTTCAATATATTCCCCGTCCGGCAGGGCGATATGCGTTTCATATCCCGCGGCGGTCAGCGCTTCCAGCAGTTCTTTCCTGAAATTGTAAAGTCCTTCGTCAAAATTGATGGCGAGCAAGATCTTTTTCATGACCGCTCCGTGTCCTTCCGTATCATGATCTCATTGTATTTCATCATCACGAGCCCTTCCTCGTATTGCCCCGTTATGACGTCGTTTTCTTTCCCCGCTAAATTATTACAGATCAGACGCATATGATCGACCCCGCATTCATAAGCGTGCGGATAACCGCCGCCGAATCTGGGATTCACCTCTGAGATATAATATGTTCCGTCTATGTCAAAAATATCAATGTCGATCTGTCCGCGCAGCCCCGACTGCGCAATAAAACGTTCGATCAGCGCAAACAGCTTCTCATCCTTAAAAGAAACGCCTTTGTCGGTTTCTCCGGCGCGCATCACAAGCTTTTTTTTGGTAAAGATCGAGACCGTCTTTCCGCTGATCAGATCGATATAGCAGTCCGCGCCGATCTCCTGACCGTCCAGATATTCCTGAATCATCATATCCTCGCCATGACTTGTAAGCAGACGCACCGTTTCCTCGTCGTACGCTTTGGAGATCGCGATGCTCGCGCTTCCTTTCGCAGGCTTGACAAAAACCGGGTAAGAAATAACGCCTCTTCTGACATCCTCTGCGAACGCCTCCACATCCATATACGAACGCGCGCAAGGGTAGCCATGCTCAAGAAGCCACTGATACATTTCCCACTTATTCAAAGTCATCTCGCACAGCTCGTAGGACGAACCGATCACCGTCACGCCGAGCGCGCGGAATTCTTTTTCATGAAGCGCAAGCAGGGAAAGCTCCGGATCGATCAGCGAAAGAATCCCCGTTATGCTTTCTTTTCGGCAAATATCGTACAGGACGTCCAGATACCCTTCCTCCGTGATCCGCGGAACGATATAATGCGCGTCCGCTTCATAGAGCGCGGGAGCGTTCGGACTACAGTCCGTCGCGACGACCCTTCCTTCTCCGTTCAATGTTCTCTTAAAATACTGGACGATCTTGTTTCTCGTCCCGCAGCTTGCAATCAGCAGATTCATTATCTTCCTCCACTTGAGTGATTTTTCAATCCACTCTTCATTTCTGAGCATGTTCTTTCTTTTTCTGTTCTTCCCAGTATACCGCGTCCCCACCGATCATGGAGCCCATCGTGTATTCCCTCGCTCCCCAATGCCCGCGGGCGCACGTATAAACGCCGTCCTCTTCCGCATACACCGGCGGAAAATAACGGATAAACAGCGGCGTTAAGCACATCGTATAGCCGCCGACCTTATGAAAGACAATCCGGTCGCCCGGCATAAGCTCCGGAGCGTTTTCCAGCGTAAAGAGCCTGTCGTCCTCCATACAGGTCAGCCCGCAGATCACCTGCTTCTTTGCTTTACGCCGCGCATCCTCCGGCGTATCATGCCCGTATACTATGCTATGAAAATAAGAGCTTTTCCTATGCAGCGGATCGACGTCGATCCTGCTGCCGTCTATCGTAACAATGTTGTTTGCGTAAGTTTCCTTACAGTCCGCCACCTCCGTCACATATTCCACAGGCGGCGTAATGAGCGAAGTGCCCGGCTCGACGATCAGCGTCACCTTCTCCGGCGAAAACGCGGTCGAAAGCTCCTCACGGATCGCTTTCATATAATCCGGGAATTTCGGTTTGTTGTCCATTCCGCCGAAATACCCGCCGCCAAGGTCGACATAGGCAAGCTCCAGATCGTATTCTTTTTTCAGCCTGCACGCCATCTGCGCCAGTCCCCGGTAAATCGCGACGCTCCTCGTTTTGGAACCGACGTGCAGATGAATGCCGGAAAGCGGAACTCCCATCTGATCAAGCCGCGTAAGCGCGCGCGCAAACGCGCCCTTTTCATACGAAAAACCGAATCTGCTGCCTTCCGTCCCTGCGCTCGTCTCTCCGGGGCAGACTGTTTCCAGATCAAAATTCACCCGCAGCCCGACCGTCACATCGCGAAGTCCCGACTCCTCAAGCCAGTCAAGCTCGCGCTCCGCGTCCAGATTTACGATCGCGCCGCTTTGCAGAGCGCGCAGAAACGACGCCCTGCCCTTAATCGGACCGTTGTAAATGATATGGGAAAAACCGAGACGCTCCGCAAGCTCGTATTCGTCCTCCGATACGACCTCCGCATAAAAACCCGCTTTCTTCATTTCGAGAAGCGCCCAAGGAAGCGCGTTCGTTTTGAACGAATATCCTACGATCGAACGCTTCCAGTTGTCCGCAAGCGCCTGCTTCAGCAGCGCGATCCCCCGTTCCAGTTCTTTCTTGTGAATAATGTAACAGGGCGTCTGTAAATCTTCCCATTTCATAACGTGTCATTCCTTATTTTTTCATTTTTGAATTCATTTTGCGTACAAATAGAGTACCGCGCTTCGTATCGTTTGCTTTCCGGCTCCGGCGCTCCGCTTCTGTCTTTTGCGACTGCGAAGGATAAGCGTTTTTCTTAGTGTCCTGCGCAGCCGTACAGCAATGTTCGGACACGACGTCCGAACAAGGCGAAGCTGAGCCACGGACGGCGAATCTTCGCCGGTTGCGTCAGGCATCCGTATTTCCCTCAGGGCACTTAGAAAAAACCTGCTCCGAAGCCCGGAGCAAAAACGGAAGCGAAGCGCCGGATCCGGAGTCGCAAATAACACCGCGCCTCTTATCTCAATTTCTCCCGCTCGTCCCAAAGATACCCTTCCACGGAATCGGTCTCGACCGCCACGTCCTCTTTTTTCAGCACGACCTCCACCGTTTTCCAAAGCACCCGAAGGTCCGTCAGAAACGAAAGGTTCTCGACATATTCCACGTCTTTCGCAAGGCGGTCGTCCCATGCGATAAAATTCCGTCCGCTCACCTGCGCCAGTCCGGTCAGACCGGGACGCACCGTATGACGGAGCCTCTCACGCTCCGTATAATAGGGCAGATAGCCGACAAGCAGCGGTCTCGGACCGATGATGCTCATATCTCCTTTGAAAATATTCCAAAGCTCCGGCAGCTCGTCAAGGCTCGTTTTCCGCAGAAAGGAGCCAAACGCCGTCAGTCTCTCCGCATCCGGCAGAAGCTCTCCGTTTTCATCCCGCTGATCCGTCATCGTGCGGAACTTGCAGAGCGTGAAAATTTTTTCCCGGTATCCGGGGCGTTCCTGATGAAAAATGACCGGACTGCCGAGCTTTATGCGCACAAGCAGCGCCACGGTCAGAAACACCGGACTAAGGACGATCAGCGCCGCGCCGGACAATATAAGATCCAATCCTCTTTTTATGAAACGTCGGTACAAGCAAAGCCCTCCTATTTTCCGAATACGCCGCGGATCACGCTGATAATCAGTTCCATATCCTCTTTTGTATTCTTAATGTCGCTCGGCAGGCATAAGCCTCTTTCAAAAATATCCGCAGAAACGCTCCCGTCTCCGTCCTCTTTATGAGAGAAAAAATCACAGTTTTCATAAACAGGCTGAAGCTGCATCGGTTTCCATATCGGTCTTGATTCAATGTTTTCCTGATCGAGCGCATGCATGATCTGCTCCGGCGTTATAGGGCAGCCCTCTGCGATCAGCAGGCAGGAAAGCCAGTAATTGGCTTCGCCGTCCGGGTTTAACGGATTCATCGCGATTTCCGGAATATCGGCAAACGCTTCGCTGTAGGTTTCATAAATTTCTTTCTTTAACTTCCGGTGCAGATCGAGCGATTTCATCTGTCCGATGCCGATCGCGGCAAGCACATTGCTCATGCGGTAATTGTAACCGATCCGGGAATGCTGGTAATGTCTCGCCGGATCCCGCGCCTGCGTCGCGAGGAAGCGCGCTTTGTCCACATAATCTTTGTTCTCGGATACGAGCATACCGCCGCCCGACGTCGTAATGATCTTGTTGCCGTTAAAGGAATACGTTCCGATCTCTCCGAACGTTCCCGTCTGTCTTCCTTTGTATGTAGCCGACAGAGACTCCGCCGCGTCCTCGATCATCGGCACATGATGCGCCTCGCAGATCGCCATGATCTCGTCTAATTTCGCCGGCGTTCCGTACAGATGGACGCAGATCACCGCCTTCGGATGCGGATATTTTTCGAACGCTTTTTCCAGCGCCTGCGGCGACATATTCCATGTATCTGGCTCGGAGTCGATAAATACTGGCGTCGCCTTTTCGTACACGACCGGATTGCAGCTTGCCGCAAACGTCAGCGCCGTGCAGAACACAATGTCGCCTTCTCCTATCCCAAGCAGCTTTACCGCCAGATGGATCGCCGCCGTCCCGCCGCTCAACGCGACCGCGTTCTTTGCGCCCGTATACGCCGCAATCTCCTTTTCAAACGCGTCCACATGCGGACCGACCGGAGCGATCCAGTTCGTATCGAACGCTTCCTTTACATACTCCTGTTCCCACCCGTGCATTGTGGGAGATGCCAGATAAATTCTTTTTTTGTCCATGACAATCCTCTTTTCCGCCTTTACTGCTTCGGCGTATAAGTCGGGACGATTTCTTTAATCAGGTCGCGCACATCCGTCCTCTCGTCCTCTACCGCCGTTTTCAGCTGCTTTAACTGCACAAAAAATTTCTGTTCATCTATTTCAATCGGTTTCCCGATATGGATGAGCTTATTGTCCGTCTCCTTCATCCCTTCTTCGTCCATCAGAAGCTCTTCATACAGCTTCTCGCCCGGACGCAGGCCCGTGAATTCGATCCTGATATCGTCGTCCACCTTATATCCCGACAGCCGGATCAGATTCTTTGCAAGATCAAGTATTTTGACCGGTTCGCCCATATCAAGGACAAAGATCTCTCCGCCCTTCGCATACGCGCCCGCCTGAAGCACAAGAGAAACCGCTTCCGGTATCGTCATAAAATAACGGATAATGTCGGGATGCGTCACCGTTACCGGCCCGCCCGCTTCGATCTGCTTACGGAACAGCGGGATCACGCTTCCGTTGCTGCCGAGTACGTTTCCGAAACGCACGGCCACAAATTCCGTATCGTAATATTTGTTGAACGTCTGAATAATCATTTCGCAGATCCGTTTCGAAGCGCCCATGACATTCGTCGGGTTCACAGCCTTATCGGTCGAGATCATGACAAATTTCTGCACGTTATTCATCGCGGCGGCCTGCGCCGTCTTCCATGTGCCGAATACGTTGTTTTTGATCGCCTCGTCGGGACTCGTTTCCATCAGCGGCACGTGCTTATGCGCCGCCGCGTGGTATACAATATCGGGACGGTACGTCTCGAAAATTTTATTCATACGCTTCGTATTTCTGACCGAAGCGATCAGAACGAGCATATCCAGCTTCGGATATTTGAGCAGAAGCTCCTGCTGGATCTCATAGGCGTTGTTTTCATAAATATCGATAATAATTAATTTTTTCGGCTGATGGGAAGCGATCTGACGGCACAGCTCGCTGCCGATGGAACCGCCGCCCCCCGTGACAAGCACGGTCTTATCCTTCACATAGCCGAGAATCGAATCCAGATCTACCTTGATAGGGTCTCTGCCAAGCAGATCCTCCACGTCCACGTCGCGCAGCTTGCTCACGTCCACCTCGCCGTTAACGAGCTGATACATGCCCGGCAGCGTCCGCAGCTTACAGTTCGTCTGCCCCGCGATCTCAACAATCTCCTTGATCGTCCGCCGTCCCGCCGACGGAATCGCAATGATGATCTCGTCGATTCCAAACAAAGCGGCGCTTTCGACGATCTTATCCCTGCCGCCGAGCACCTTGATGCCCTGAATAAATCTGCCCCATTTCTGAGGATCGTCGTCGATGATCGCCTTGACCCTCATCGTACTGAAATAACTTGAATTAATCTCTTTGATGATCGTATTGCCCGCGTCTCCGGCTCCTACGATCATAACGGAGATTCCGTTGTTTTTATTGTGAAGCCTGCGCCGTTTCTCCCGTGCGAACCGGTAAGCGAAACGGCTCAGCACCGTCGCCGCTACGAGCAGGAACGCATTGAAAAAGTAATAGCTCTTAGGCACGTCGCGGTCAAGCGCAAACAACGTTACGCCCTGCAGCGCCGCGCTCATAAACGAAGCGACGACGATATTCTGCATTTCGCTCACGCCCGCATATGCCCAGAGGCTGTGATAAAGCCGGAAAAAATAAAACAAAACCAGCGTGATCACGATGCTGATCGGAAGATGCTGCCATACCGCGTTCCAGAAATATTCAGGAATATCGTCCAGTTGGAAATTATAACGGAGAATCAGCGACAGAAAATTACAGCAGCATACGGCTATAATATCATATGTCACCAGGAACGCTCTTCTTGTAATCAATTTATAATTCAGTTCTATCTTTTTCATCCTATCCTTCATTTCTGCTCTGTAACCCCGCCAACAAGCGGCGTCAGCGCAATCAAAAATGCAAATCCGATCGGAATGCTCGGATGGAAGATCCATTCCGTCATCCCTGCGGTCATAAAAGATATTACCACAACTACAGGATAAATGGCAAAATTTACTTCTTTATATTGTTTTTTATAATAAACAATACTGACAATAAGCCCGGCTGCCACAACCAAAACAAACAGTATCCCTACCGGGACTCCGTGATCGTACGCTACCTGCATATAAGAATTATGGGCATGATATAACGTAATATTCTCATCAACGTCTTCAACGATCATGGAATCATGTCCCGTCAGGTTCAGATTCTCATAATAAATCTTAAAAATATCGAATCTTCCATTTGACACATCCTCTGTACTTTCATTTATAAACGTATAATCCTTTATCGAATAAACCTGCCCATTATCGGCAACATAATATCCTTTAAAATTATCGTCAAATACCTCGTTCCCGTTTTCATCTACCGTCACGCCGCCTCCCGGTCCGCTCACCGCTCCCGCCATCTCGCTTAAATTGATCTCGACGCCGAGCAATTTTTCGAGCAGGCTTTCCGCAAGCTGCGGGACATTCATAAATTTGCTGGAATCCATCGGTTCCTGCTTCTGGATACGGTCGCTGAACCATTCCGCCCCTGTGATCCAGACCGGTCTTCCCGTCAGCGCCGGAACGCATCTGATCACCGTATAAACGATCGGAAAAAGAAGCAGAACCGGACAGATCACAAGCAGTATTTTTAAAACCATTTCTTTTACAGAATCACGATACCGTATGACCTCCGCTGTCAGAAAGGCAAAAATGCAGACAATCGCCGTACCAAGCAGAGACGTCCGCGACATGCCAAGCACGAGATAGGTTCCTGCCGCTCCAAGCGTCAATAACTCAAAAATACAACGGCGGATACTGCCTCTGCCTTCATACTTTGCCAAAAGACAACTGATCGCGCAGGCAAATACGAGCATCCAGAACAATCCCGCCGTAGCGACAGAGGAAAACCAGCCCGGATACCGCACAAATTCAAAGCTGTAATACGGACGGAATAACGCCCCGCTTCCAAACATCAGCCAAAACGCCAAAATGCAGCCGTAGCAGAAATTTTTCAAAAACCTGTCGATCCCCGCATTGTCAAAGCGGTACAGATACAGACAGGTAAAAGGAACCGCGACCGAAAAGGGCCATGTACGCGTATTCCTGAATACAACAATGCCTGCAAAAAACAAAAACACGAGCCAACCGTACGCGGTAATGTGCGCCCGAATCTCCTTTCTGCAGACTCTTGCCGCAAAAACGCAAAGGAGCTGTACATAAACACACGCCGTTATGCCGCTGAGCGCATACATCACAAGCTCCCCCGCGTCCCTTCCCTGCAAAAATGTACCTGCAATAAAAACAAGCGCCGTCAGTCCCTGCATATAGCCGATCCATTTTGCATGAAGCTCTTCTCTGCGGTACATCGCAAGCAGCGCAATCCCGAACGCGCTGTTCATGATCCTTGTCGCAACGCTGTGCCCGTATTCGCTCCCGGAATTGTAATAATAAAGCGTCATCAGACAGATGCATGCAAAGCAACTCATTTGCAGAGCGTCGATCCAAAACGCCCGCGTCCCGGCGCGGCGAAAAAGTTCCGCGACCGGAAGCCGTCTGATCCATACGCTAAGAAGCGCCGCGAACAGAAAAGCGCCCAGAGCGTACATTCCCTTATCCCATACCGTTCCCCCGAATACGCCGACGAAAACCGCGCAGACAAAAAATACCGCCGCCAAAAACCATACGGCCAAAATTATCGTTTTCTTTATTTTGTTTTCCGTCTTCTCCTGTAAACCGTTCAAACCGTTCCCGCTTTCCTTTCGTATGTTTCCGAACCGTTCCGCCTTTACGAATCTGTTTCACGCGCCTTTGCCGATTTATGCCCTCTCCCGCGCCTCCCAACGTGGACCACGACCGCTCCGAGCAGAAGGATCACGCTGTCATAAAATAAAATCTGAGATAAATTCAGTGGAATTTCATAAATAAAACGGATATTCGCGGAAGCGTCTTCAATGACAACCGGTCCATAGTAAAAGTGCAGATTTTCCACCGGTCCGTTACCGGACAGCGACCGGTAATGAAGCACCGGCGGCGTCTCCCCGTAGTCCTCACACTGGATTCTGATATAATATCGTTTTCCCGCTTCCAGCTTTAAATGAACCGGGATATCCGTCAGCTCGCCGTCGCGCATCGAAGCGATATCCTGCGGCACGGATGCGAATTCATTCAGATTTTCATCGAAAAAATGTAAAAAAAGCGTTCCCTGATTCGCCGCTCCGTTTAACTTGCCGATATCCACGCCGATCGATTTGATCCGGTCATACTGCGGAACAAACTCCTGGATCGCCGCCACCTCGCCGATCGGTCCGGTATTTTGGCTGTAATCCGCCGCGGTCCGCGAGATCAGCTCGTCATGGAAAACGCCGACCGGAAAAATCAGCAGCCATCCGGCGATCATACAGACGACCGCCGCATAAACCAGGAGCGGCTGATTTTTGATCTGCGTCAGCAAACCTTTTCCCATTTCCCTTTTAAATTGCTTTGCGTTTTCTTTCCGCATAGATTCTCCTCAACGATATCGTACCGCCGCGCAAAATATTCGGATCGATCCTTACTGCGGCAGCCGTGTTATTTCATAGATCTTAAAATCGTTATGTTCAATTCCGTAATTTCCCATAAACGTGCGTTTCCATCCGTGCTCCGCCAGATACTCGTCCGTCGGCGTCGGCCAGTAGATCGTATCGAGCAGCCAGATCGTATCGTGCGTATCCGTATCCAGATCGATATCCTGCCACAATACCTTCTCGGAATCGTCCCAATAATAATCGTAAATCAGCTTATAGCTCTCATAATTATATGCAATCATGTCGTTTTCCCTGACATGCTCTGCAAGAAACCGTTCCGTTTCCGCCGTATGCGTCCACTCGTATTCCTGATAAACGGATTGTCCGTAATCGACCAACCCGGCGCAAAAGCAGAAGACAAGCAACGCCGCAAACACCGTCTTATCCGCAAAACGGGACAGCGTAATCGCAAAAAACAACGCCAGAAGCCCCATGCACGGCAGCAGATACCGCACGATAAAGACCGGACGGATCAGGCTGGAAGCCACGACGCCCGTCACGGCGGTAAACACCGGAACGGCAAGAAGCAAAAGCGCGTATACGCCCTCCTTTTGTTCCTTCCGCACGATCATGACAACCGCGGACACGACCCCTGCGGCAATCAGACAGCACCAGATCGCCGTCGTCCACGGAATATCCATATCGAACAGAAACGGAAAAAATTCTTTGACCGTCTCTCCCGTAATCTCCTCGATCCAGTAGCTTTTAGAAACGCCTCTCACCTGAATCTTCATGTAAGGCATCCACGGCGTAAACAAAAGCAGCGATGCAAGCGCCGAAAGCAGCCACTTGCCGAGCTGCCTCCTTTTCGACGCGGCAAGCGCAAGAAACAGAAAGCCGTAGATTAAAATCGCGGCCGCGAACGCAAAATAGTGGGTATACGCAGACGCAGCGGAAGTCAGGACAATACCCGCAAAGTACCGCCACCTCGGTTCCAGATACGCTTCATAAGCCCACAGCCCCATAAACGTAATAAAAAAGATCGCCCAGGAATACATTCTGATCTGCACGGCATATTCCATCGTGCACGGAATGACCCCAAGGAAACAAGTAAACAGCAGCGCCGTCCGAAACCCGAAACGCTTTTTCACAATCGCCGCGCCCCATGTCATGCACAGAATCATCGGAACGATCGACACAAGCTTCAGAGAAAGCAGACTGCTGCCGAATACGAGCGTAAAGCACTTTGCGATCAGATAATAAAGCGGCGGATGCACGTCGGACGCCGTGCCGTGTATGATTCCGGCAAAATCCGACTGCAGAAGCTCGATCGTAAACGCTTCGTCCGTCCACACGTTATTGTTAAAGCATAAAGATAGATACACAAGGAAAAAAAGGAGGGCGACGGCTGCCAATATCCCGTTTTCCCGCTTTTTTGCAATCTTAAACGTCAAATTCATTTCCTTTCCGAAGCGTTTTCGCCCCAGATATTTTTTCATCAGATCTCTGATTTGTCAGTTTCCCGCATCACCGGGCGCGCTTTCCGGCTGTCCGACCACTTCCCGTATTACATACTGCGGGGAATTGTTCAGGCTGATATAAATTCTGCCGACGTATTCTCCGATCAGTCCCAACATCAGCATAATCATGCCGCCGATAAAAACAAGCGCCGACATCATAGAGCTGAAGCCGATCGGCACGTTCGGATTCAGCAGACGTTTCACGATCGTGTAGATCCCGTATAAAAAGCCCGCCCCGGCGCAGAAAACGCCGATCAGCGTCGCAAAGCGAAGCGGCTGGATCGAAAACGCCGTAAAACCGTTAAACCACAGACCGAGCAGCGCTTTCATCGTATACCCGGAATGCCCGCTTTCCCGCTGTCTGTGCACTACGTCCACATTGCCTATATTTTTTGTCGTCCGCAGAACAAGTCCGATCACATACGGATAGGAATTTTCATACCGGACGACTTCGTCGATCACAAACCGTTTCGCAGCGAAATAGCTCGATATATACAGCTCTTTTGGCTTGCCGAGCATAAAGCGCGTCATAATCTCGTTTACCTTGCTGCCGAAATTGCGGAACGCGGTATGCTGTTTATTGGAATATTTTGCGTAAACGACGTCCCGTCCCGCCCGGATCTGCTCCAGAAATTTCGGCGCTTCGGCGGCGGGCGTCTGACCGTCGTCGTCCAGACAGATAATAATGTCGCCCGTTACGTGACGGAAACCCGCCATCAGCGCCGCATGCTGCCCGAAATTTCTGGCAAGACAGACGCCTCTGATATTATCGTATGTTTCGCACAATTCCCTGATCACCCGCATCGTACCGTCGGGGGAACAATCGTTGACAAGCACGATCTCGTAACTGTAGTCCCGCATACCTTCCATCGTCCCGCGAATCTCCGCGATCACATGCGGAAGCGTCGTCTCAGAGCGGTAACAGGGAATCACAAAGCTTACTTTATCCATAGTAGCCCTCCCCGGGATTCAAGATACGCATCAGAATCAAATCCTTATAAACGCCGCGGATGCATACCTCGTCCTTCAAATACGCTTCCTGCATAAACCCCGCCTTTTCATAGGATTTCCGCGCAATTTCATTTTCTGCAAGAACGCGCAGAAATATTTTGTGCAGACGCAGCTTTTCAAACCCATACCGGACGATCAGGCGGATACACTCCGAACCGATCCCCCGTCTTCTCTGAGATTCCTCGCCGATAAAAATGCCGAACTCCGCGCGCCTGTGCGTCTGGTCGATATCGCGCAGATAAACGCTGCCGACGTCGATCCCCGCATCCTTGCTGTGAATGATAAACTGCTCCACGATCCCCGTCTCCACCTTTTCATGCAGCCACTGTCTGTGGCTTTCCGGCGTAAAAAGCGTCTGATAGATGAAATTTTTTCTGACATGATCGCTGTTGCGCCAACGAACGATATTTTCGGTATCGTCGTCTGTGATCGGCCGCAAAATAACACGTTCTCCTGTGATGATTTCCTGTTTCACGTTTTCTTTTCCTTACTCTGCCTTGTTGATTTGAAAAATCGAAAAAATACCCGCGCTGTCCGTTTCCTGCACTCTGACCTCGATTCCCATATCTCCGTAATAAGAGATCAGGAAATCGGGGCTGCGCTTCTCATCCGTTCCGTCCATAACAAACAGCGCCCTGCCGGAAAGAAGAGCCGCTCCGCCGTCCGCCGCTTGTAAGGCGTCAAGTCCGCCCCGCATCCGCTTTGCGGCCGCAAGCGGGCTTTTGACGCTCCAGCCGCCCGCGTAGTCAAAGTTGCGGTACGAAGGGTCTGTATCCGAAAACAGCTTTTCGGAATACGGAACCGCCGAATAAACGTCTATATAATAAAAATGATCCGTATCTGCCATACAATATTCTTTCAATGTCCGCCACTGCGCGTTGATCTCCTCCCGCCGCGCGTACTGCGCGCGTACGTCCGGGATATTAGAAAGCGCGGCGCACAAAAATAAGATCACATATAAGGACAGTATAGCTGATTTCTCATATTTTTTCCACTGTAATGCATTCCGCCACGACAGAAAAAAGAACAGGAGCAGTAAAAGCTCCGCCAAATAGAGCGGATGCGTGATCCGTTCCGGCACTCTGCCGCGGTATAAAAGGAACAGCCACAGACCCGTCCGCAGGCAAAAGAGCGCCAATATCTCAAGCGCAAGCAGCGGTTTTCTTTTCATAAACGCCGCTTTTACCAGAAAGAAATAACCAAAGAGCGCAAGCAGGTCAAAGATCAGCTCCTGCCCGTGCGTAAACCGATAAAGATATGTGTAAACGCTCAGATACAGCCTGCGCGGCGCGCTGTCCTCCCTGTTCGCGGCCGCATACCGCGCGATAGCCCCCATCACTTCCGAATCGATTTTCGGATCCAGATCGAAATTATAATTTTCAAGAAGCTCAAATTCCGCCCCGGACAGCCCGACCGATTCATAAAATTCTCTGTTTTCCGCATAATCGGGAAGCCCGTAGAAATCATAGACCTCCGTCCTCTCGTCAAACAGCTGACGGAACTGCTTCCACTCCCCGCTTTTGTAAGCCGCGCCGTCCGCCGCCAGTACGACGAGCACCAAAAGTCCGGTAACGCCGAATAGCAACGCGCCGTTTCTAATTTCTTTTCTGATCTTGTTTCCGATCTGTTTTTTAACATTATTGTCATTTTTATAAATCTGCTCGCACACCCGACACAGATAAGCAAATCCCGCAAACGGCGCGAGCAGCAGCATGATCTCCGTTCTGAGGCAAAACGCCAATACGAGCAGAAATACGGTCGGAACGTGATAACGAATACCGTCTCTCCATCCGGCTTCCGCAGGCGGCTGCGCATAAATCCGCACGGCGGCCGCCGCCGTAAGCAGCCCGGCCGTGACCGTGTATTGGATAAACACCAATTCGTATAAAAACAAAACGCCGGCTCCCGCCGTAAAAAGAAGCGCGGCGGTCTTTTTTTTCCCGTCCCCGATAAAATAAGACAGGCTGCGGAGGATTGCCCAGATCGCCCCGAACTGGCTAAAACACAGAAAAATACCATACCACGGCACATAAGGCGCCATCCTGTAAAGCAGGCTCACAAACGCGCCGAGCGGATAGAGCGTCTGGATATTGTGTCCGTCCGGCACGCCCGTATAAGCGCCGGAAAGGATATCCTTCATCGCGGTATCGTCGTTCAGATCATAATAAAAATCAAAAAATACCGCAAGAGCGAGCCACAGCCCGATCACAAACAGCGCCGCCAGTCCCCGTTCTTTCCACTTTTCAGTTCTCTGCGCCGCGGCAATTCTCATACGCGATAGAACTCCTTTACTTTTCCCGTAATATAAGAAACTTCTTCGTCCGTCAGCTTATAAAACATCGGCAGACGGCAGAGCCGCTCGCTTTCCTTTGTCGTATAGACGTCCTCTCCGTGGAATCTGCCGTATTTCAGTCCTGCCGGAGCGGTATGCAGCGGAATGTAATGGAAGACCGCCAGAATACCGTTATCCTTCAGAAATTTAAGCAGCTCCGTCCTCTCTTCCAGATCCTTCGCTTTGATATAGAACATATGCGCGTTGTGCACGCATCCCTGCGGAATGTGCGGCAGTTCAAGAATCCCCGCATCCTGCAGAGGAGTCAGCTCTTCATAATACTGATTCCAGAGCGAAAGCCTGTGCTCGTTAATCGCATCCGCCATCTCAAGCTGCGCCCAGAGATAAGCGGCGTTCATATCGCTCGGCAGGTAAGAAGAACCGTAATTTACCCATGTGTACTTGTCGATCTGACCGCGGAAAAATTTGCTGCGGTTCGTTCCCTTTTCACGCAGAATCTCCGCCTCTTCCACATATTTTTCGTCGCGGATCAAAAGCGCGCCGCCCTCGCCCATGCTGTAATTTTTTGTCTCATGGAAGCTGAACGCCCCGAAATCGCCGATCGTGCCGAGCGCTTTTCCTTTATAGGTTGACATAATACCTTGCGCCGCGTCTTCGATGACAAACAGGTTATGTCTTTTCGCAATGTCCATGATCGTATCCATCTCGCACGCAACCCCGGCGTAATGCACCGGAACGATCGCTTTTGTCTTTTCCGTCACCGCCGCCTCGATCAGCGTTTCATCAATATTCATCGTATCGGGACGAATATCGACAAAAACCGGCGTCGCGCCGCGCAGTACAAACGCGTCCGCCGTCGAAACAAACGTATAGGCAGGCATGATAATCTCGTCTCCCGGTCCTACCTGCGCCAGAAGCGCCGCAAGCTCCGTCGCATGCGTGCACGAGGTCGTCAACAGACATTTGCCCGTCCCCGTCTTCTCCTCGATCCATGCGTTGCATTTCCTCGTGAATTCGCCGTCGCCGCAGATCTTCTGTTTTTCGACTGCCTGCGCGATATAAGTAATCTCATTCCCCGTATAAGGCGGTATATTAAATACGATCATCGTTTCCTCCGTTCCGAAGCGCCCCGGCTTCTTTTTTGTTTGCTGGTTTTATGATTAATTCTTGTTGTAAACTGGATTGCCATTTGGCGCAATATATTTCATTTCCTGTTCCGAAGCTTCGGATATAAGATTTTCTAAGTGTTCCGGCTATATTTCAAAGAAACTGACGCATCCGGCGAAGATTCGCCGTCCATGGCTCAGCTTCGCTTTTTTCGAACGTCATGTCCGAAAATTGCTGCATACGGTCGGAACGCTAAGAAAATCTAATATCCTGCGCAGGAACAGGAAACAAAATATTTGCGCCGGCATACGCACTCGTTTTCAGCAAGAACTTTTAAAGTCCAAATTTCTTTCGTTCCGTTTCCCGCTTAATAATAAACCGTGACTTTTGCATTCCAAAAGACCTGTTCATACCCGTTTCTTTCCAAAAACGCCTGTAGCAGCTCCGCCTTTTCGTCGATCGGCGTATAATCGTTGCCCGTCATAACGACCGGTCTTTCCGTGTCGATCCGGCTTTCTACTTCTGCAAAATCTCTTTCCCAGAACGTCATATTATACGATTCCAGATTTGCCCACGTACTTGTGATCGCGGACGGCGCTTCCAGAAGATAAGAAAGCCCCGGAATATCGCCGTATAAGATCACAGGAGTACCGGCGAAATCCTCTTCTTCCCAAAACTGTGTGATCTCCTCCAGGCTTTCCGCATTGGCTTTCGTCGTATACATACCTTTTAGTATACCATTATTTTCTACTTTTGTATCCCTTTTTTCTGTAAAGCTCCCGTCTCGGAATACAAAAACCGTACCGAAGCCAATGCTCTGCACCGCGAGCATGATCAGACAGCCCGCCGCCACAGTACGGACTGGCCAGCTTTTCGGCAGAAAACGATTTATGAAATACAGCGTCGCCGGCGCGATCAGAAACAGATCGTTGATGACCGGATACGACCGGTTGTTGCTGCCGAGCGGCAGAATCAGAATCGTAACAAGCACAAGCAGCGCAAGCAGCTTTTCCTGATCGTCTGTATCCTTCCGAAACAGCGCGGCCGCGTTTGTGACAAGCGCAGCCGTATTGAACAGGCTCACCCACCAGAAGATCGAAAAATAAACGTTATAATCAAAACCGAACATACCTCTGCCGTACACAAACCGCAGCAGTACGGCAAGTCCGGCGGTAAACACCGCTTTTTTTGCTATCCGCAGTTTCCCGCCGCCGAGACGGAACAGCAAAACGCCCGCCGCCATATACAAAAGGAACAAAACGCCCCACCTCATACTGCCGAGATAATCGATGAACGCTCCCGCGATCATCTCGCCCGCGGAATATCCGCTCGCTCCGCTCGACATCGCCTGCAGACCAAACAGCATCGTAAAATAACCGCCAAGCCCGTATGTCGCCTGAATCATCAAAAGAAACGCGCCGATACCCGCCGCATACCCGGCGATACAATATGCCGTATCAAGCGCAACCGCAGACGCCTTCCTTTTTTTGAGAAAACCGTCGTACCACAGCCCAAGAATGAGAGCCATATGCGTCAGATTGGAAAATCTCGCGCCGACTCCAAGCCCGAGCACAAAACCCGCGGCGACATAAAAACTCTTCCGGTTCCCCACAATTCCCCGATAAAGCAAAACCGTTCCGGCAAGCAGCGCCAGATAGGTCAGATAATTATACAGTATCACATGCGGACACCAGCAAAGCAAAATCGCCAGAACCTCTCCCGCAAACACAAAGAAAGGCGGTATTTTATCTCTCAGAAAATACCACGCCAGAAGCGCAGTCAGACTGACGACGAGCGAACAGTACAGATTCATGCCGAGCATCGTGCCGCCCATCGGCAAATACGTAAAAAGATGCCCGACTGCATTTGCAAGATAGGTAACGTACACCCACATTCCGTCCAGTCTGCCAAACCACGCAAAACAGGCGAGATTATAGCCCGTGTCGCTGATGTCGATCCCCTGCGCGATATGCCGCAGCGGAAGCAGCAGTAATACAAGGGGACAGATAAAATTTCTGCATATTGTTTTCGTTCTTTCCATATATTTCCCATTTCCGCGCGCATTCAGCACGCCCAATTCCCTCGTTTCCCGTTTCTGTGCGCGTTCTGCACGCCTGATTCCCGCGCTTCCCATTTCCTTTCCGCGCACATTCAGCATGCCTTATTCCCGCGTCTCTTCTTCCGTCTGCGTCCTGTCAACCGTCTGCGCTCTCCGTGCGGCGGCGCGCCCGACCGCGGAAAACAACTTCTGCCTGCCAAATTCAACGCACATACACGCCGCGTATACTACGACGATCGATACCGCCCAGTGAAGCAGAAACAGCGGCGTGTCCGCAAATTCCGCCGTATGCAGCCACTGATTCCACAAATAACGCATGCACAGATGCTCGTGGATCAGATACACGCCAAAGGACGCGCCTGCAATCCGGCATATTGCCGCCGCCAGCTTTCCTTCCCGGATGCAAATATTCTGAAACGCCAGAAACAGACAAACACTGGCTGCCAGACAAAAAATGCTGTTGTACTGATACTGCCTGTTAATATAGCCCGCCAGACTTCCCGTTTTTTCATAAAACGCATGTACGATCACAAGCGAAGCAAATATCGCCGCGCTGCAAAAAAGATACCCCGCGAAAGGTTTCCGCGCCCGCAGCTTCTCCCGCGCAGTCTCGTTTTCTCTAAGACGGATATAAGTGCCGATCAAATACAGGCATAAAAACCATATCGCATCATAGCCCAGTCTGTCCGTTTCCAACGTGACCGGAAGCACGGATTTGCTGACGGAAAGGAGCAGCACCAGAAATACGACGCCCAGCCGATACTGTTTCCGGGGCAGCTTTTTCAGCCCTTCGTTCAAAAGCGGCGCAAACAGCGTCATCAGAATATAGGAAGTGGCAAACCAGTAATGCTCCGTTACAATCGGGAAAATATAATGCAGCATCTCATAAAGGCTGAACGTCGAAAGCGGTACGCTTCCCTGAACTCTGTAGACCGTGATCGTCGCCGGCACGTAAAAAACAACGGCGATCGCAAGCGAATAAAACAATACCTGACGCCATATTTTTACCGCGCGCATCGGCTGATACTCCCGATCCGCCAGAAAATAGGCGCTGATCAGCACATACACGTTTACCGAACAGACGCAGAGCGCTTCGAGCGCCCACGCCAGATACCCCGCGGGAGAAAACGCCTCTTCTGCTTTCGGCAAAATACCGCCCTTATCCAGATAATGCAACGTAATAATCATCAGCATTGCCACGATCCGCAGCAGTTCAAAATTGGCTTCCCGTCGTTTCATCCGTTCCTCACTTTCCGATCCCGCCCGACGCATTCAGTTCATGTCTCCGCGCGTCCTCGCAGCTCTCATTCGCCGTATCCGGCGCACGCAAGCAGTCTCTCCGCGAGTCTGACCGCGCCGCAGCCGTCTACAAGACGCGCCTCCTGCGCGCGTATCCGTTCCCGCAGCGTCCCATCCCGCTCCAAGTCTGCCAGACGCTTCAGCAGGCGTTCCAGTACGCCCTCGCGGTCTTCCATAACATTGCCCGCGCTTTTGATCCCCGTCTCTCTGTCAAAGTATTCCGCCATCTGCCGCTGATTTTCCGCAAAATAAAAGCAGACCGCGGGAAGACGCATACAGCACAGCTCGTACATCGTGCTTCCCGCCGCGCTGACGGCGACGTCGCATTCTGACATAAGTTCCGACATATTTGTCACATTTTTATGAAGAATAAACTGCGGATGCATGGAGACAATTTCCCGCAACTCCTTTTCACTCTCCGCGAACGGTCCGCAGATCACATGATAGCGGATTCCTTTATGCCGCCCCTCTTCCATTTCCGCAAGCAGCCGTCTGCAAAGCGAGCCCGCCGCGTTCGCCATATCTCCGCCTCCGGTCGTTATCAGTACGTCCGTGACGGTTTCCTTCTCTGCAGCGCGCTCTTTTTCTCCGCTGTTTAAGTGTTTTCTGCCATGCGTTCCCTGTCCGTTCCGGTTTCCGATCCGAAATTCTTCCCGCAGCGGCGCGTACGCGCAGCCTGTCAGAATTTCCGAAGGAAGCGGCAGTCCCGCCTCACGGTACCATGCTTTATAAGGCAGCTCGGGTGCGTAGACGTTATAATTAACAAGCGTGGTAAGCGGATAGACCGGCTGCCCCAGATCGTCAATATAAGCCGTCTTTGCCAGCTTTCCGAGCTTTTCCATATAATTTTTCGTCACAAAGTAACTGTCTGTAAGAATGAGCTGTACCGGATGAGCCGCAAGAAACGCCTCAAGAACGGGAAGCTCGCTCTCCATATCGCGGTAATCGGTGCCTAACACCTCATTTTGAAACCCTCTGTCCGCGATCAGCTTTTCCGTCTCTCTGCCTGCCGTCACAAAAACGACTTCCGCCTTTGTTTTCATCGCGTCCGCGATCGAAAGGCAGCGCATAATATGTCCCATGGCAATTTCCCGATTGCCGTCCGCACGAATTGCGACACGCATGTCATTTCCTCCGTTTTTCAAAACCGCTGGTCTCGCTTTTTGCAATGACACTCCCCTAATTGGAGCAATTACCGGATCACGCGCACCGTTTCAAACGCTTCCGCATAACGCGCGCCCACGACGCCTCCCCATCTGGAAGCTGACGCCCGCAGCATTTCAAGGGAACGCGGATGCGGGAATTCGCACAGCTCCGTCTCATATTTCCGCATCGCTGAAAGCTTTTTTTCAAACTGCTCGTCCGTCAGTCTCACAAATACGTCCGGCGCAAACTGTTCGTCCCCGTACGTAAAATTCCATTCCGTGGAAGACACCGTTTCAAACGCATAAATTTCCTTAACCGGCTGATCCGCCATCGGTCTTGTCGCCGTCATCACCGCCTGATACGTGATCTGGTGATCGATGTTGAGATCGCCCCGGTGATGCGTATAAACGATTTCCGGCGCAAGCTCTCTGATCCGCCGCTCCACCGCTTTCACGATCTCAAGCAGCGCGACGCTGTCAAAGCGGTTATCCGCAAAATTTTCAAAATAAACGTCCCGGATGCCGAGAACGGCGGCCGATCTCATCGTATCTTCATGAAGCCGTTCCAGAATTTCCGTCCCGGCGTCCTCTCTTTTTTCAAAACGGGACGTCTGTCCCTCGCCCAGAATCAGCGCGTAAACCGCGTCTCCCGCTTCTATATGTTTTGCGATCGTCCCGCCGACGCCGAGTATTTCGTCGTCGGGATGCGCCGCTACAATCAGAATATTCATCGTTTCCTCCGTCTCAAAGCGTTATTTTTTCTCAAACGTTACCTTCGCCGTCACGCTGCCGCCCTCATATGCCGCCTCCCGAAACCGCAGGACATAATCGCCAAGCTCGACGAACGCGTTCGGATAGCCTTCTCCGTCCAGCATGCGGATGTAATCATAAATCGTCTTCTCGTCCATTTCTGCAAGCAGCCTGCCATCCTCCGGCTTTCTTCGCCGGAACGTAACCGCCTCACCGCTCTGCGGCGTCGGCTGCGGGTCATGCTCCAATAGATACGGAATCATTTTTGTGAAAATGATTTCGGAAGCGCGGCGCAGTATTTCATCCGCCGTCCCGGACAGCTCAAGGTCTTCCTTACCGTAAATATCTCCCGTATCCAGTCCTTTGTCCACCCGGATCGCCGAAATTTTTGTATGGGTAAAGCCCCGTACGATCAGATTCTGCAGCGGACTGCCGCCGCGCCCGAACGGCAGATCGGTCATATGGAATACAACGCACGTCCATCTGCTGAATACCTCCTCCGGGATGATATAAGACCAGTGCGGAATAAAAATAAATTTCGGTTCATACTGCGAGAGAACCGCCGGCGTCAGTTTTTCCTTTTCCGTTATGACAGTTATGTCATATTTGTTCCGATACAGATTTTTCAGCTTCTCCGCATTCGCCACGTTCCACGATTTCTGCGTGCAGATCACGATATGCTCCCGCTCCGCGCTCTGCCGGTCATACGGCTTTTCATATTCCGCGTAACCGCTATGCTCCGCCGTCCTTTGAAATCCGCATGCCGCAAACGCAGCCGCGGACGCGTCGTTACCCGTCTTCACCCGCGCATAAAAAACGCGGATGTCAGGATTCGGGATCTGCGCTGCCTGCTGCAGCATCTCTTTTCCAAAGCCCCGCCCGCGCCGCGCAGCAGCGACGGAATAATCGATCTCAGCCCTGCCGTCTTCGATATCAAGCCTGATCTGCCCGACCGGCTCGCTTCCTTCCTGCGCGATATAAATGCGGCAGCTTTCATCGTTCAATTTCCGTTTCAGCCACCGGGTATGCTCTTCCCATGTAATTTCATGCTGGGAAAACGCATTTCTTCTGACGTCAATGTCATTTGCCCATGCAAACAGTAGCTCCGCGTCGCCTTCATTCGCTTCCCGTAAAAAAATAGCAGCCATTTCTTTCCTTTCTCGTCATAAATTTCGTTTATGATTCCTCTTCTCCGCTCACTCCATCATATCGAATTGCAGCGGCGTACCGCGTTTTAGATCGCACCGCGCGCGTCTGCCAAGCGCCGTATCGTAATACTTCGGCGCAAGTCCGTTGCTCGGGCGGATCACGCGGATATTTTCAGGCGTCAGCGCCTCTCCCTCTTTAATATCCTCCACCACAAAGATCGATCTGCGGAACGCAAGATTCCCCGTCTCCGACTCGGTCGCCCCGAAGCTTACCGTACCGATCGCTTTTTCCGCGGTTCGTACGTCACGTACCATCGCCGCGAATTCCGCCGGTTCCATTGAAAACGTCGAGTCCGGATTTTTAATCGACCGGTCAAGGCAGAAATGCTTTTCAATGATACTTCCGCCCATAGCAACCGCCGTCACCGCGCCGAGCGAGCCCATCGAATGATCGGAAAGTCCGACCGGTACGTCGAACTTCTCAGCAAGCGCCTTCATTGCCGCCAGATTCATATTGTCCGAGATCGCCGGATACGCGCTGGCGCACCGAAGCAGCGCAAGCTGCGTATTTCCCGCGCCGCGCGCGGCTTCCACCGCCTCGGTAATTTCCTCAAGGGTTCCCATACCGGTTGACATAATGATCGGTTTGCCTTTTGACGCCACATAACGGATCAGGGGAATGTCAACAAGCTCAAACGAAGCGATCTTATAAAACTCCATTCCGATCTCTTCCAAAAAATCTACCGAAGTTTTGTCAAACGGCGTTGAAAAAAAATCGATCCCGGCTTTTTGCGCCTCTTCCTTCAGCTCCGCCTGCCATTCCCACGGCGTATACGCCTTCTGGTAAAGCCCGTACAAGTTTTCCCCTTTCCACGTGCCGTCCGTAATATTGAAATATTCGTTATGGCAGTCGATCGTCATCGTATCCGCCGTATATGTCTGTATCTTAACGCAGTCCGCGCCCGATTCCTTCGCCGCATGGATGATTTCCTTCGCATGATCGATGCTACCCGCATGGTTCGCCGACATCTCCGCGATGATATAAGCGGGCGCGCCGTCGCCTACCGTTCTGTTTTTGATCTCTATCGTACTCATCCGTTTTTCTCCATCATCTTATATTTCAGTTCCGCGAGCTCCCAGTCCGTCTCATTATCGATATCCTGCACCTGCGTCTCCGGCATTTCGATCGAAAGCGTCCGGTCTGTAAAAATCTGCTTTTTCTGTAAAAACCGTTCCGTCTGCATACAATAAAACTGTCCGCAGTCATGAAAATACGGTTCCAGATCCTGTGAACGGCTCCGCGCATGCTCGGGATATTTCATAACAGTCAACCCGTCCCGGATAACGAACGCCCGCTGAGGCGGAAACGAATACCGTACAACGGGAACGACGCTGTCCGCATCCTTTTCCTCCAACAGCGAAACCGCCCGCTGCAGCTTCTCCGCGGTAACGAACGGCGCCGTCGGATAAATACAGCATACCGTATCAAACTGTCTGCCCTGCTTTTCATATTCCGAAAGCACTTCCACAAGCACGTCCGCTGTCGTCGCATAATCGTTCGAAGTCTTCTCGCTTCGCAAAAAAGGCACTTTTGCGCCCGCTTCCTTTGCGATCCGAGCAATCTCTTCGCTGTCCGTCGATACCATGACCTCATCAAACAGCTTTGATAAAAGCGCCGCCTCGATCGAATACGTCAGAATCGGTTTTCCGCAGAAAGCGCGGATATTTTTTTTCGGGATCCGTTTACTGCCTCCTCTGGCGGTAATAATGGCAATTCGTTTTTTCATCGTTTTCTCTCATTCCGCCGCTTTAGCGGCTTTACCTCCGAATCTTTTGTCAGATCCGCAGAAACTATTATTTCCGGTAATATGCGCAAATCTTCCGCACCGCCGTAATGACATCCTCTACGTCCTGATCCGTCATTGCATAATAAAGCGGCAGACTCATCATTTCCCCGTACAGCTTTTCCGCTTTCGGGCAGATGCCCTTTTCATAGCCGAGCCGCTCGTAGTACGGGTGCCAGTAGACCGGAATATAGTGTACGTTGCAGCATATGTTTTCAGCCGCCATCGCCTCAAAGAACCGTTTTCTGCCGATTTTTAATGTTTCCGGGCGAAGCCGCAGAATATATAGATGCCTCGTCGTATCGGACTGCGGAATCTCTTCCTGTACGAAAAGCTCCGGCAATGCGGAAAACGCCTCGTTGTATTTTGCAACAATCTCTTTTCTTCGTTTCTGAAATTTTTCCAGTTTATCAAGCTGACTGCTGATCAGAGCCGCCTGCATATCCGTCATGCGGTAATTCATGCCAAGCTCGGTCTGTTCGTAATACCAGCCGCCATGCGACGGATGCTCAAGCAGATCCGCTTCTCTTGTAATGCCATGCGCCCGGAACAGTTTGAGTCTCGTATACAGCTCGTCGTCGTTTGTCAGCACCGCGCCGCCTTCTCCCCCCGTCACCGTCTTGACCGGATGGAAGCTGAACGTCGTCATATCGGCGATCGAACCGACCGCTTTTCCGTCGTAAAGCGTACCGATTGAATGCGCGCCGTCCTCAATTAACGTAATTCCTTTTTCATGGCAGATGGAAAGCAGTCTGTCCAGTTCTACCGCCTGTCCGGTAAAATCGACCGCTACGACCGCCTTTGTTGCGTCCGTAATCTTCTCCGCCACGCTGTCGGGATCTATATTGTAGGTCTTTGCATTGATGTCGGCAAACACAGGCTTTGCGCCGCAGTACAGCGCACAGTTAGCAGACGCCGCGAACGTGATCGGAGTCGTGATCACTTCGTCGCCCGCTCCGACGCCGGCAGCCTGACACGCTATATGCAGCGCCGCCGTCCCGTTGCTGACAACAACC
>JAGARW010000039.1 GCA_017621975.1 Lachnospiraceae bacterium
CGGGACGAAAATATATGGGAGATCCGGCAGAAAGCGGGTATGGTATTTCAGAACCCGGATAACCAGATCATCGGGCAGGTCGTAGAAGAGGACGTCGGCTTCGGACCGGAAAATATGGGCGTGCCGACAAAGGAAATCTGGGAACGTGTCGAAGAGAGTCTGAAAGCCGTCGGGATGTATGAATTCCGTAAGCATTCGCCGAATAAGCTGTCCGGCGGGCAGAAGCAGCGCGTTTCGATCGCCGGAGTGATCGCGATGCATCCGAAATGCATTATTCTGGACGAGCCGACGGCGATGCTCGATCCGAACGGACGTAAGGAAGTCATCCGGGCGGTGCGCGCGCTCAATCAGGTCGAGGGCGTGACGATCCTGCTGATTACGCATTACATGGAAGAGGTCATTCACGCGGACCGGGTGATCGTTATGGATCAGGGAAAGGTCGTAATGCAGGGGACGCCGAGAGAGATTTTTTCACAGGTGGAGACCCTGAAAGGTCTGCGTCTGGACGTGCCACAGGTGACGATGCTGGCGTACGAGTTAAAGAAAAAGGGCGTGCCGCTGCCGGACGGAATTCTGACGCCGCAGGAGTTGGCGGACGCGCTTGGGTATCGGATGAAAAAGTGACGTACGCGTCATAAATAAGAGGGGCGGCCAGACGCCGCAAAAGGATGGGAAGAAAGCATGTCAATGATTTTAGACCATGTGAGCCATGTATATGAAAAAGATACCGAAATGGCGGCTTATGCATTGAAGGATGTTAGCCTGACGATTCCGGACGGGCAGTTTATCGGACTGATCGGGCATACGGGTTCCGGCAAATCGACGCTCGTCCAGCATCTGAACGGGCTTTTAAAGCCGACAAGCGGTCATATTTATTATAACGGCGAGGACATTCACAGAGAAGATTATAATAGAAAAGAGCTCCGCAGCAAGGTAGGACTGGTCTTTCAGTATCCGGAGCATCAGCTGTTTGAGGTCGATGTGTTTTCGGACGTCTGCTTCGGACCGAAAAACCTCGGACTTTCCCAGAAGGAGGTGGAGCTCCGGGCGTTTGACGCATTGCGTCAGGTAGGCTTTCCGGAGGAGTATTTTTATCAGTCGCCGTTTGACTTGTCCGGCGGACAGAAACGCCGCGTGGCGATCGCGGGCGTGCTTGCGATGAAGCCGGAGATGCTGATTCTGGACGAGCCGACGGCGGGGCTTGACCCGAAGGGAAGGGACGAAATACTCGGACAGATCGCCAGACTGAAAAAAGAAATGGGGATTACGGTCATTCTTGTATCGCATAGTATGGAAGACATTGCAAACTATGTAGACAGGATCATCGTTATGAATAAAGGAAGCGTTCTGTTCGACGATGTCCCGAAGGAAGTATTCCGGCATTACAAAGAGCTGGAAGCGGTCGGACTTGCCGCGCCGCAGGTCACATATATTATGCAGACGCTGCGTGAGCGCGGTATGGAGGTCGATACGGACGTTACGACTCTGGAGGAAGCGGAGCGGGAAATCTTAAAAGCGCTTGACAGGCGATGAAAGAAACGGATGGCGCCGCCCGGAAGCGGGCATGACGCCGTTGGAGGCATTATGTTACGAGATATTACATTGGGACAATATTATCAGACCGAATCCGTTATTCACAGGCTGGACCCGCGGGTGAAGCTTGTAGGAACGATACTGTATATTATTTCCCTGTTTCTGTTTAATAATTTTACCGGATACCTGGCGGCGGCATGTTTTCTGGCGATCATTATCAGACTGTCGCACGTTCCGTTCCGCTTTATGGTAAAAGGAATGAAAGCGATCGTATTTCTGCTTCTGCTTACGGTCGTATTTAACTTGTTTCTGACGCCGGGAGAAGCGCTCGTACAATTCTGGAAATTAACGATTACAAAAGAGGGTGTGCGGATTTCCGTTTTTATGGCGATCCGGCTGACCTTTCTGATCATTGGCTCTTCCGTTATGACGCTGACGACGACGCCGAACAATCTGACGGACGGAATGGAAAAGCTGCTGAGCCCGCTCAAAAAGATCAGGGTTCCGGTGCATGAGATTTCGATGATGATGTCGATCGCGCTCCGGTTCATTCCGATCCTGATGGAAGAGACCGATAAGATTATGAAAGCGCAGATTGCGAGAGGCGCGGATTTTGAAAGCGGCAATCTCGTGAAGAAGGCGAAGGCGATGGTCCCGCTGCTTGTTCCGCTGTTTATTTCCGCATTCCGCCGCGCCAATGATCTGGCGATGGCGATGGAGGCGAGATGTTATCAGGGCGGAGAAGGCAGGACAAAAATGAAACCTCTGCAGTATAAAAAGCGCGATTATGCGGCGTACGCCGTATTCTGCGTATACCTGCTTGTATTACTTGTCATTAGAAAAATAGGAGTGCTCCCATAATGCGCGTCAAAATAAAGGTAGCTTACGACGGAACAGCTTATCATGGCTGGCAGATTCAAAATAACGGAGATACGATCGAAGCGCAGCTCAACCGCCACTTATCGGAGCTGCTTGGAGAAAAAATTCAGGTAATCGGCGCGAGCCGGACGGATTCGGGCGTCCATGCGCTTTGCAACGTCGCGGTGTTCGATACGAATACGAGGATGCCGGCGGGAAAGATCAGCTACGCTATGAACCAGCGGCTGCCGGAAGATATTCGGATTCAGGAGTCCGTACAGGTGGCGGATGATTTCCATCCGCGCAAATGCAAAAGCATCAAAACATACGAATATAAGATATGGCGGGGCGAGTTTCCGATGCCTACGCAGAGGCTGTATTCCCATTTCATGTATACGCCCGTCAATGTGGAGCTGATGCGGGAGGCGGCTGCGTATCTGGAGGGCAAGCATGATTTTAAGAGCTTTTGCAGCGCTGACTCACAGGCGGAAAGCACCGTGCGCACGATCTACAAGATCGAGCTGATCGAGGAAGGCAATATGCTGAAAATCCGTATTTCCGGCAGCGGTTTCCTCTATAATATGGTGCGGATCATTGTCGGAACGCTTATTGAATTTGGAACGGAAAAATATCCGACCGAAAAGATGCCGGAGATTCTGGAGGCGCGCGACCGGCAGCAGGCAGGTCCTACCATGCCGGCAAAGGGGCTGACGCTCGTGCAGTATGATTTTCTTTAAAATGCTATTGACACACCGAAAACGGTATAATATAATTACTCAATGTGGCGGCGACTGTGTAGCTGTGCCAATTCCCAGACATAGAGACTCGGAAGCGCCATAACATAATTGACCTTCAAACGGTTTCGGCGGCCCGGACATCCGTAGGGACAGAGATGAAGATCAGAGCGACAGATAGTAAGATAAGATTTATTATGGAGGTAACATAATGAAAACTTTTATGGCGAGCCCATCTACAATCGATAGAAAATGGTATGTAGTTGACGCTACTGATATGACATTAGGACGTCTGGCATCGGAAGTTGCCAAGATTTTAAGAGGAAAAAATAAACCGATCTTTACGCCTCATATTGACACAGGCGACAACGTAATCGTAATCAATGCAGCTAAGATCAAAGTGACAGGTAAGAAGTTGGATCAGAAGGTTTATTATCATCACTCTGATTATGTAGGCGGCATGAAGGAAGCTACACTCAGAGAAAAATTAGCAAAGAAGCCGGAGCAGGTAATCGAACTTGCGGTAAAGGGCATGCTTCCGAAAGGACCTTTAGGAAGACAAATGTATAAGAAACTTCACGTATACGCAGGACCGGAGCACGCGCATGCAGCTCAGAAGCCTGAAGTATTGACATTTTAATCGGAAGGGACGAAAAGGAGGAATCAGAAATGGCTAAAACAGCAAGATACTACGGAACAGGCAGAAGAAAAAAATCGATCGCCAGAGTATACTTAGTACCGGGAAAAGGCGATATTACAATTAATAAAAGAAGCATGGACGAATACTTCGGATTAGAAACATTAAAAGTGGTTGTACGTCAACCATTGGTTGCTACAGAAACATTAGATAAATTCGACGTATTAGTAAATGTACACGGTGGTGGATACACAGGACAAGCTGGTGCAATCCGTCACGGTATCTCAAGAGCTTTACTTCAAGCAGACGCTGAGTACAGACCAGTTCTTAAGAAAGCA
>JAGARW010000040.1 GCA_017621975.1 Lachnospiraceae bacterium
AAACGCTGAATCTGATTCCGAGCGTTATTGCGAACCAGAGAGCAAAGGAGGCGGGCTGCTCGGAGGCGATCTTCCACAGGGGCGACCGCGTAACGGAATGCGCGCACAGCAACGTACATATTTTAAAGGACGGCGTATTTAAGACTGCGCCGACTGACAATCTGATCCTGCCGGGCATTACGAGAAAGCATCTGTTAAAGATATGCGACCAGATCGGCGTGCCGTATGAAGAAAAACCGTTTACGGTATCAGAGCTTTTTACGGCTGACGAAGTCATTATTTCCAGCGCGGGAACGCTTGGCGTAGGCGTATGCGAGATCGACGGCAAGCCGGTCGGCGGGAAGGCGCCGGAGCTGCTGCGGGCTTTGCAGGAGGCGGCAGTCGCTGATTTTGAAAAAGAGACCGGACACAGACCGGACGTTTTGTAGGGAGAATGGGTATGACGAGAATGGAACTTGCAGAACTGAATATCGGGGAGAATCTGGATCAACTGATGAATCTCGATCCGCGCGGTTACGGCGTCTGCCGGATATTGTATGAGGGCAGCAGGAAGCATACGCAGGAAGCGCTTTCGATGCACTGTGCGAAGGAGCTTGACGGACTGCTTCGGGAAGGAGACGTCGTCGTTCTGATCACCGGGTTTATTTTGTGGCCGCATAGGCATCCGGAAACGGACGGCATTGTCAGCACGGTGCTTTTGGCGAGAGGACTGGTGCAGGCGTACGGTGTGACGCCGGTCATTGTCTGTCCTGAGGAAAATGCGGCTTCCATCGGGGAAATGGTGCGGTATACGGGTCTGCATCTGTATCGGGAGACGGAGTTGGCAAAAGAAATGCCGCTTGCGGTCGGTGTGATTCCCTTTACGAAGAAAAAAGAGGAAGCGGGAGCGCAGTCGGAGGAGATTTTGAACCGGCTCTGTCCGAAAGCGGTCGTCAGTATTGAAGCGCCGGGAGCAAACAGCCGAGGGGAATATCACAATGCAGTCGGTGTGAACTGTACCGAGCTTGAGGCAAAGATGGACGTCCTTTTTGCAGCGGCGCAGCGGCGCGGTATCTGGAATATGGCGATCGGCGATCTGGGAAATGAAATCGGGATGGGCACGATCGCGGAGCACATCAAAGAATATATTCCGTATGCGGGAGAAGGAGAATGCGCCTGCGGCTGCGGCGGCGGAATTCTGGCTGCGACGAGGGCGGAGCATATCATTACGGCAACGGTTTCGGACTGGGGCTGCTATGCGCTGCTTGCGGCGATCGCTTATCTCAAACGGGATATTTCCGTTATGCATACGGAGGAAATGGAGGAGGACGTGCTGAAAGCGGCGTCCCACAATGGTTTTGTCGATATGACAGGTTCTTTGCTTCCGGGGATCGACGGCTTCGACTGCCGTATGAATCAGACGATTGTGAGCCTGATGCGGCAATGTGTGGAATATGGAATCCATTATGACAATGAAAAGTGGTTTCAGGTCACATTGGCGAAAGGCTTTTTTCAGAAAAGAGGATAGCGCGGGAGCTGCGGCGGAAAGGCGTAGAAATGGAAGGATTTGTGATCCGGCAGGCGGGCGATATGGCGGTCTGCGTGGAATTTGGAAACGAAGTGAGCGAGACGTGCAACGCAAAAGCGGGTTCTTTTTACCGCAGCCTGCTTGCCGCTCCGGTAAAGGGACTGATCGAGGCGGCGCCCGCTTTCTGCACGGTGACGGTTTATTATGACGGGAGCGTCATACGATATGACAGATTTGCCGCTCTCCTGCGTAAGCGGCTCCTTTCATTAAAGGAAGAAAAACGGGCGTCGGGCAGGACGATAGAAATTCCTGTCTGCTATGAAGGAGATTATGCGCCGGATATGATGAATGTGTCGCAACATACCGGACTGTCGCCGAAGGAGATTATCGAGCTTCACAGCGGCAGAGATTATTTGATCTATATGCTCGGTTTCCTGCCGGGTTTTCCGTATCTGGGCGGTATGGATGAACGGCTTTCTACGCCGCGCCTTCCTGCGCCGCGTGTGCGCATTGAGCCGGGCAGCGTCGGAATCGGCGGGAAGCAGACGGGAATCTATCCGCTTGCTTCGCCCGGAGGCTGGCAGTTAATTGGGAGAACGCCTGTTATTTTATATGATGCAAAGCGGGAAACGCCGGTTTTGTACGAGGCAGGCGACCGTATCCGGTTTGTTCCGATCTCGAAGAAGGAATTTGATGCGCTTGATGAGCGGGGAGGAAACTAGATGGGCATTCGGATCTTAGAGGGCGGCGCGCTGACGACTGTTCAGGACAGAGGGCGGTACGGTTATCAGAGCACGGGCTTTTCCGTATCGGGCGTTATGGATCGCCGCAGCTTTCAAATTGCGGGCGCGCTGCTTGGCAAAAGGGAAACGGGCGCGGCGTTGGAGGCGGCGCTTCTTGGACCGACGATTGAGTTTACGGAGGATGTGCTGTTTGCATTGACCGGAGCGGACATGAAACCGAAGCTGAACGGATGGGAAATCCCGATGTACCACGCGCTGCTTGGAAAACGCGGCGATGTGCTTTCTCTTGGCTTTGCCGTGACGGGCGTATATGGCTATATTGCTTTTGCAGGAGAGATGGACGTTCCGGTTGTGATGGGAAGCAAGTCGACGAACCTCAAATGCAGGATCGGGGGCTATGAAGGAAGAACGCTAGAGCGCGGCGATGAGATAGGGATTCTGGGAGCAAAGACAAAGCTGCCGAACATGTATAAACGGTATGAAGACATTCATGCGTTTACGGAAACGGAAAAAGAGATTCGTGTGCTTGCGGGACCGGAGGCGGATTACTTTACGGAAGAGGGCATGCGTGCTTTTCTGGAGAGCGTCTATACGGTGACGGATTCGTCTGACCGGATGGGGTACCGATTGGAAGGAGAAGCGGTCGCTTCCAGGCGCGGCGTCGATATTATTTCCAACGGGATTGCGTTTGGAGCGGTGCAGATTCCGCCTAGCGGCAAGCCGATCGTTATGATGGCGGACCGCCAGACGATGGGCGGTTATGCCAAGATTGCCAACGTTGCGACGGTAGATCTGCCTGAACTGGCGCAGAGCCGTTCGGGGACGAAGCTGCATTTTAAAATGATAACGATAGAGGAAGCGCAGAAACTGCTGCGCCGGGAAAAAGCGTATATGCGGTATCTGTATCGGGCAACGAATTAAGCGGACGATAAATTTCTGTGGAAAAGAGGAAACGTAAAAATGGAAAGTTATGTAAACTATAAACCGGAAGCGGTAAGAACTCTGATCAGGGAGGGGAAGATCGATACGCCGACTTCGGGCATGTGCGCCGGATATGCGCAGGCGAATCTTGTCGTGCTGCCGAAGGAGCTGGCATATGATTTTTTGCTGTTTACACAGCGCAATCCCAAGTCGTGCCCTGTTTTGGAAGTGACAGATGAAGGCAGCAGGACGCTTCGGAAAATTGCGCCCGGCGCCGATATTGCGACCGACATCCCGAAATACAGAGTGTATGAAAAGGGCGTGCTGACCGGAGAATATACGAGCGTAGCGCATTTGTGGCGGGATGATTTTGTCAGCTTCCTGATCGGATGCAGCTTTTCGTTCGAATCGGAGCTGATCGACGCCGGGATTGAGATCAGGCACA
>JAGARW010000041.1 GCA_017621975.1 Lachnospiraceae bacterium
GACAATGCTCCTATGCCCGGCAAAGCGTCGGAGCTTCCGACACTTGCGGGATCGAACGCGTTTTGATCGCGCAGGGGCATGCCGCCGCCGGCGCGGACGGTTCCTTTCATCTTACGCTTCCGCCGCAGAAGGCCGGAGAAGGCTTTTCTCTGGTCATCGCCTCAGGTCTTCCAGACGATGAACCGATCGTTCTGCGCCACATCGGCTTCGGCGACATCTATCTGGCAGGCGGACAATCCAATATGGAATTTTTTCTAAAATATGACAAGGATTGGGAAGCTGTAAAACGCCTGCCCCACAATCCGCATATCCGCATGTATAACGTACCGCAGAGAGCATTCGAGGGACATACGTCCCACAACAAAACCGGCTACGGCTATTGGTTTGACGATCGTAGCGAAGCGCTCGCTACATTTTCCGCGCCCGCTTACAGCTTTGCCCGCAATCTGCAGGAAGCTGCCGGCGTTCCGATCGGCGTGATCGGCTGCAACTGGGGCGGCTCGACCGCCGCCGCATGGGTCCCCAAAAAAGCGCTGCTCACGCCGCCGCTCACCCGCTATCTGGAAGAATATGAGGAAGCGACCTCAGGTCTTTCTCCCGAGCGGATCGCGGAGAAATCTCTTGCCGCATGGGCGTTTGAAGACTCCGAGCAGCATGGCGCAGATTTTGAACCGCTGCTTTACGGAAGAGATCGCGGCTGGCAGTTAGAATATATGCAGCACCATGCAGGCGAGCCTATCGTTCCGATGGGACCTTATCATTTCTGCCGCCCCGCCGGTCTTTATCATACAATGCTGTCGGAGCTGATTCCGTTTGCGTTAAAGGGCGTTCTCTGGTATCAGGGAGAATCCGATGCCGGAGACCGCGCGCCGTTTTATGATAAGCTCCTCACCGCGCTCATTACAAGCTGGCGGGAGGCATGGAAAGAAGAACTGCCCTTTTTGATCGTCCAGCTCGCCCCGTTCGGCGTATGGCTTGACTGCGACAGCAAAAACTACACAACGGTCCGGGAAAAACAGGCATATGTCGCAGAGCACGTTACCGGCGTCTATATAGCGAGCATTATGGACCTAGGTTGCTATTACGACATCCATCCAAAAGAAAAAATAGAAGTCGGGCGCAGGCTTGCCTTACTTGCAAGAGGGCACTTATACGGCGAACCCATTTTATGCGACGCCCCGAAGGCAGTAAGCGCTTCCCTGCTTGAGGACGGGCGGATCGCCGTTACTTTCCTGCATTCGGACGGTCTTTCCATTTCGGAAAAGTCGTCCGACCTATGGATCACAGCGGGCGACCTGCGCATACGACCGATAGGCGTCGCCGCAGAAAACAACCGTCTGCTCCTTACGCTGCCCTGCGATCTTCCAATGCAGGATATATCCTTTGTTTCTCTCGGCTGGGACGACTATGCCGAAATCTATATTTATAACAGCTCCGGACTGTGCGCCGCACCATTCCGGCTGCCTGTTAAACAGGAGGTAACAATGAGAAAAAAACAAGCAATGAATCCTTTTCTTCCCTCATGGGAGTACATTCCCGACGGCGAGCCGCATGTATTTGAAGACAGAGTCTATTTGTACGGCTCCCACGATCATTTCCGGGGACACGTCTACTGTCTCGGCGACTATGTATGCTACTCCGCGCCGGTCGACGATCTCGGAAACTGGCGATACGAAGGCGTCATCTATCGTAAAGAACAGGACCCGCGCAATACGGACGGTAAAATGGTACTGTTCGCGCCAGACGTCGTACAGGGACCGGACGGACGGTATTATCTGTATTATATCCCGAATCGCTCCCATGTCGTATCCGTCGCCGTATGTGATACTCCCGCCGGAAGCTATGATTTTTACGGATTTGTCAGACACGCGGACGGCGCGATTCTCGGTGAGCGGGAAGGCGATGCGCCGCAGTTCGATCCGGGCGTATACCGGGAAGGCGACGCCGTCTACTTATACACAGGTTTTTGCTGGGCGGACGATGATTCCACAGAAGGTTCTACCGTAACAGTGCTTGCTCCCGATATGCTCACTGTCATAGAAGAACCGAAGACTATCGTTCCAAACGCCTGCCATGCAGCAGGCACTTCCTTTGAAGGGCATCCTTTTTTTGAGGCTTCCTCCATGCGCAGGCGCGGCGATACCTATTATTTTATCTATTCTTCGATCCACAATCATGAAATGTGCTACGCCACGGCAAAAAGTCCGCTCGGTCCATTTACCTATCAGGGAGTGATTGTCGACAACTGCGACGTCGGTATCAGCTCCTATAAGCCCGCCGGACTCAAGACCGCGCTCCACTGCAACAATCACGGCAGCTTCACGGAAATAAACGGACGCTTTTACATGTTTTATCACCGTCCGACAAACGGCACGCAGTTCAGCAGACAGGCGTGCGCAGAGGAAATTTTCTTTACGCCGGACGGACGAATCGAGCAGGTGGAAATGACTTCCTGCGGACTTAACGGCAGTCCGCTCGTATGCGGCATTTTTTATGACGCTTATATCGCCTGCAATCTTTGGAACATCCGGTCGGAGCTTTGGGACGACGAGGCAAGCCGTCCTATGATATCGCAGGACGGCAATGACGGAGACGAACTGCCGGGCTATGTATGCAATATGACCGACGGCGCGACGGCAGGCTTCAAATACTTTGACTGTAGGGGCATTACTATGATCGACCTCAAAGCGCGGGGATATATGGACGGACGCTTTGAAGTGCGCACCGAGCCCGAAGATGAGCCCGTCGCCGTTATCCCCGTAACCGAATGTAACGACTGGGAAATTTTCAGCGCTCCATGCCGTATTCCCGACGGTGTCCATGCTCTCTATCTTACCTACAGAGGCGGACGCGTACCGACGCTCGGCGGCTTCCGGCTTTATGAAGCAGATTCGGGAGCAAAAAGTTTTTAATAAAAACAGTTTCGTTTTAAAAATGGCATCATAAAAGGGAAGACATCCAAACGGTATCTTCCCTTTATGCTTTCCGTTTATTTCTTTCCCACTATTTCTTCACCGGTTTTTTCATTTTTCCTGTCACGGTAATGCCGTTTGCCGCGTTAATATCGTTCATCCACTTATTTTTCCATGACATAAAAGCGTCCGCTTCTTCTTCCTGCATAATATTGACCGGCTCGAATTTACCGAACTTCAAGTTTTCCTTCGACACCATCATGGAAATCATTTCCTGCCGGTTCTTGTCGTACAGCTCTACCCAGTTTACCTCCGGTTTGCTGTTGACGATGCCGACCTGATCCTTTGCAATGCGGAACGGCTGCGAATAGCTTGCGTCTCCGCCCGCGAACGACAACGGAACAATGCAGATTTCCTGGTCGTTGAACGCAATCGCATAATACCAGTAATCCGTTATCTTTTTTCTCCCCTGATAGGTCGACCATTCCCATGTCGCGTAAGCTCTCGTATATTGTTCGATATTCGGCACCGCCTTCTGCAGAATATTCCAGATCGTCTCTCTGTCTTCGCCTGTTTTCGCTTTTTTTCTTCCTACCTTATTGCTGATCGCCACATAGATGCACGCCGCCGCGATCAAAACGCCCCATCCCAGAGCGATCTGCTGCCATGAATAATCTCCGCTCAATAACATTTCTTACTTCCTCCTGTTTCCCTCGTTTTTTCTTGTCGTCAATAATTCAAATACGCTTTGTTGTACTGCTTCTTTGCCTTTGTCACGTAGGTAACGTTGAACTTCCTTTTCCCCGTCGTCATATAGGTACTGTGAAACAACGCTCCATATGTACGCTCATGCCATCCGACCGATCCAAGTTCCGACCAGAGATACGCCTTTTTCCGATAGACGATCCCGTTCTCATAAAAAGCCAGATATTCCCGCAGATGAATGAGCGGAAACAGCCCGAAGCACACGGTCAGAATCAGATCGAGCAGTATCAGCCTCATATCGGGCGGCGTCTCTCCCCAACGCCGGATCGCTGCGATCCCGCCCCAGCTCATAATGTCCAGCAGAATGCAGAACACGGTACGCCACGTCGTCTGAACGGCGATCCTGACCTTATTGGAACCGCATTCCGTTAATTTACGCCCAAGACTTTTTTCCGTTTCCACGGCATCTCCCCCTTCCTGCACTTTTACAATACGCTTTTTCAAATGTTTTTACAATCCCCCTCTTTCCACGCCCGGATCAACTTTTTTGATTCTCAAATACAGCTTTTTTATTATACCCCCCCCGAAAATGTCAAGAGCTGCGGCGCTTTCCGGGCTTTTGGGCTGCTTTCAGCATTCCGTTTTTTTCACGCCGCCATATCTTGACCATGCCGCGTAGACGCCCTATACTATACTAAAGTTGTTTTTTCCTGCTCAAAAAAACGCAGGATCGCGGCAAGCTGTTTTGGAAGGAGGGCTTCCTATGTTTCCTGACAACTATCAATCTGTTTACACAGGCTTTGATCCGGTGAAATTTAACGCGGTCAGAGATTTATTAGACGCTCACAACATAAAATACCGCTATACGGCGGATGACCATCAGGGGCGGCTCCTTCTCCCCGGACGAGGAACCGTCAGGGGCGCGTTCGGATCTCTCGGCGCAGACCTGTCCGCCTCCTGCCAGTACGAAATCAAAGTCTCTTCCAAAGATCTGACAAAGGCACGCTCCATCCTGCACGACAACGGATACTGCTGATCTGTTCCTGCAACGCGCTTTTCCACAGAGGAGCAGGCGACAAAAAACTTATTGAAGGCGCGCTTTGTCAACCGGCGCAATCTATTTTGTTTCCTGCTCCTGCGAAGGATATTAGACTTTCTTAGTGTTTCGTCTGCATACAGCAATTTTCGGACACGATGTTCGAAAAAGGCGAAGCTGAGCCATGGATGGCGAATCTTCGCCGGTTGCGTCGCTTGTCTCAAACTATGATCGGAACACTTAGAAAGACTTATATCCGAAGCCCCGGAACAGGAAATGAAATAGATTGCGCCGGTCGGCGAGGTATCGTAAAAATAAGGACTTTTGTCCAAATCCTGTCACGCAAAAAAACAGGGCAGTCTGATCGGCTGTCCTGTCTTTTTGTCGTTTTTATCTCTGTCTCTATTTATTCCAAAACCCTTTTTTCTTTTTATCCTTCGTCTCCGTCGCGCCTTTCCCGGATTCTATCCGTTTTGCCGCGTTCAGAGAATCCCCTGTCAGCTCGTCGAATTTGCGGAGCAGCTCCTTCGCCTCGTACGTCAGCTTATCCGGCGTCTGAACGACGAGCGTTACATAATGATCGCCGCGCACGTCCTTATTGCGCAGGGAAGGAACGCCCTTGCCCTTCAGTCTGACACGCGTGTCAGTTTGTGTTCCGGCTTTTACTTCATAAATGACCCTGCCGTCTACCGTATCGATGACGACCTCGCCGCCGAGCGCCGCTACCGCAAACGATATCGGAACGGTCGAATAAATATTATAATCCTGTCTCTGGAAGATCGGATGGCGCTGTACCATCACTTCAACAAGCAAGTCGCCTCTCGGTCCGCCGTTTGTTCCCGGCTCGCCCTTATCTCTGATCCGCACACTCTGCCCGTTGTCAATACCCGCAGGAATCGTAATTTTGATCTTTTTGCGGTTGGCAATATAACCGCTGCCGTGGCAGTCTGTGCATTTATCTTTGATCACCTTGCCGGTACCGCCGCAGTCCGGACAGGTCTGCACATTTCTGACCGTGCCAAAAAATGACTGCTGTGTGAATACGACCTGACCTTTGCCGCCGCACTTTGAACAGGTTTCCGCGCTTGTGCCCGGTTTTGCCCCGCTTCCGTGGCAGGTCGGGCATTCGTCTTTGAGCGTCAGTTCGATCTCTTTTTCTGTTCCGAAAACAGCCTCCTCGAACGTAACATGCACGCTTGTGCGGATATTGGCTCCTTTCATCGGACCGCTGCCGCGTCCGCTTCTTCTGCCGCCGCCGAACAGATCGCCGAATATATCTCCAAAAATATCTCCGAAGTCCGCGCTGTTGAAATCAAAGCCTCCGAATCCGCCGGCTCCGCCCGCGCCGCCTTCAAATGCGGCATGCCCGAACTGATCATACTGACGGCGTTTTTCCGGATCGCTTAAGATGGCGTATGCCTCCGACGCTTCCTTGAACTTCTGTTCCGCTTCCTTATCGCCCGGATTCATATCAGGATGATATTTTTTGGCAAGAACCCTGTATGCTTTTTTGATCGCAGCCTCATCCGCGTTTTTATCCACTCCCAGAATCTCATAATAATCCCGTTTCTGTTCTGCCATAATAATCTACCTTTCCAATAATCCCTGTATCACACAGACGAGGGGGCTGTTGTGCAAAGTATATCTAAGCTATACCCTCCGTCAACAGCTCCCGTTTCTATCTGCTCACTGACTGCCTGTCAGTGCCATTTATACTTCTCTGTAATCTCCGTCTACAACGTCGTCCGCTGCGCCCGCATCATTTGCCGCGCCGCTCTGCGCTCCTCCCATATCGGGTCCTGCGCCTGCCGCACCGGAAGCCTGCGCCTGCTCATAAACCTTTGTAAACAGCGCCTGTGCGCTTGCCATCAGTTTTTCCTGTGCAGCTTTCATCTCAGCAACCTGCGCTTCGCTCATCTCAGTATCCTTTGTCTTTTCAAGAACATCTTTGAGCGCTGCAAGATCAGCCTCTACCGCGCTCTTATCGCTCTCTGTGATCTTGTCGCCTACATCCTTAAGAGCTTTTTCTGTCTGGAATACGAATGCGTCGGCGTCGTTTCTTGCATCAATCGCCTCTTTGCGCTTCTTATCCTGCGCTTCATATTCTGCCGCTTCTTTGACTGCTTTGTCAATATCTTCATCGGACATATTTGAGCTTGCCGTAATCGTAATGTGCTGTTCCTTACCTGTGCCAAGGTCTTTTGCGGATACGTTTACAATACCGTTCGCATCAATATCGAATGTAACTTCAATCTGCGGGATTCCGCGCGGAGCCGGAGCGATGCCGTCCAGTCTGAACTGTCCGAGCGACTTATTGTCCTTTGCGAACTGTCTTTCACCCTGTACGACATTGATGTCAACCGCGGTCTGATTATCTGCCGCTGTAGAGAAAATCTGGCTCTTCTTTGTCGGAATCGTCGTATTTCTCTCGATCAGTCTTGTCGCTACGCCGCCCATCGTCTCGATGGAAAGAGAAAGCGGAGTAACGTCCAGAAGCAGGATGTCGCCTGCGCCTGCGTCGCCTGCAAGCTTACCGCCCTGAATGGAAGCGCCGATCGCTACGCATTCGTCCGGGTTCAGGCTCTTGCTCGGCTCGTGTCCTGTCAGAGCTTTTACCTTATCCTGTACGGCCGGAATACGTGTAGAACCGCCGACTAACAATACCTTTCCAAGCTCGGACGCCGTAATGCCCGCGTCTTTTAATGCATTCTGAACCGGAACAGCCGTTGCTTCTACAAGGTCATGCGTCAGTTCGTCGAATTTCGCTCTCGTCAGGTTCATATCAAAATGCTTCGGTCCCTCCGCCGTAGCGGTAATGAACGGAAGGTTGATGTTTGTCGTTGTTGCGGAAGAAAGCTCTTTCTTTGCTTTTTCCGCCGCTTCTTTCAGTCTCTGAAGCGCCATCTTATCATTTGAAAGGTCGATACCCTCGTTCTTTTTGAACTCTGCCAGCATATAGTCTGTAATCTTCTGGTCAAAGTCGTCGCCGCCGAGTCTGTTATTTCCGTTTGTTGCCAGAACTTCGATCACGCCGTCGCCGATTTCGATAATGGAAACATCGAATGTACCGCCGCCGAGGTCGTATACCATGATCTTCTGCTCTTTTTCATTGTCCAGACCATAAGCCAGAGCTGCGGCAGTAGGTTCGTTAATAATACGCTTTACGTCCAGACCCGCGATCTTGCCGGCGTCCTTTGTCGCCTGACGCTGCGCGTCGTTGAAATAAGCTGGTACTGTAATAACGGCTTCCGTTACTTTTTCACCGAGGTAATTCTCTGCGTCTCCTTTCAGCTTCTGCAGAATCATCGCGGAGATCTGCTGCGGCGAATATTTCTTATCGTCGATCGTTCTGCCGCGGTCCGTACCCATATCTCTCTTAATAGAGGAAATGGTTTTCTCTGCGTTTGTAACTGCCTGACGTTTTGCTGGTTCTCCTACCAGTCTTTCTCCTGTTTTTGTAAACGCTACAACAGACGGTGTTGTTCTTGCGCCTTCCGTATTAGCGATAACCGTCGGTTTACCGCCTTCCATAACAGCTACACAGCTATTTGTTGTTCCTAAATCGATACCAATAATCTTGCTCATAATCAAGCCCTCCTATATAAATAAGTGTTATCTGTTTCCTTTTTTATTTACTGTACGACCGCCACCATACTGTGTCTTACTACGGTGTCATGGTACATGTAACCTTTTTGTAATTCCTGAGCGACGATACCGGATTCATATTCTTCGCTTTCCACCTGCATCACCGCATTATGGAAATCAGGAGTGAACTCCGTACCGACCGCCTCGATCGCCTTTACGCCGATCGCATCCAACTCTGTCATGAGCTGCTTGTAAACCATGCTCATGCCTTCGGCAAACGCGTCCCCTTCCTGCGCGGAAGCAAGCCCTCTTTCGAAGTTATCCACAACCGGAAGTATTTTTTCAATCACGCTTTTTGCTCCCATTTCAAACATCTGGGATTTTTCTTTTTCGGTACGTTTCCTGAAATTATCAAATTCAGCCATCTGCCGCTTCACGCGGTCTTCCAGCTCTTCAATTTTTTCTTTTGCTTTATCTTTTTTCTCGGCTTTTGCTTTTTTCGAAAAATGAAGCTTGGAACCCTTTGCCGCTTCCTTACCTTCACCTTTTGCAGCCGCCGCGTCTTCCCCGTCCGCCTCGGCTTCCTCTGCGTCCGCTTCTGTTTCTTCTATATCCGCTTCCGCATTTTCTGCCGGATCGTTCTCCTGCTCTACAGCTTCGGACTCCGCATGTTCCATATCTTCGGCTGCCGTATTTTCTTTGACTAACTGTTCAAATTCTTCTTTCAGCTCTTTGTTTTCCGACACTGTTTTTCTTCCTTCCTATTTCTTTTTATATAAGGCGTCAAGCTGATGCATCAGATTTTTCAGCGTATCGACTACCTTATCGTAATCCATACGGGTCGGTCCGATAATACCGATCGTTCCCCGCATACCTTCTTCCAATTCATAAGTCGCCGTCACAATGCTGCAGTCCTTCATTGTTTTAATCGGCGTTTCCTCACCGATATAAACCTGAATTCCCGTATTGCTTTCATCCGCCAGCGTTTCCTGCACAAGCTCCGTCAGCATCTGCTTTTCTTCAAATGTATTGATCAGCTCGCTTGCTTTCTGATTATCCGCCAGCTCAGGGTAGCGGAAAATATTATTGGTCCCGCTTGTATAAATTTCCAAATCCTCGTCTGCCTTGATCGCATCCGCCACCGCGTCGATGACCTCGCTGACAATATCGCTGTGGATGCCCGCCTGCTTTTTCATGGCGGAAATCATTCCAAGATTGATCTCCTCTACCGTCAGTCCGTTGAGATGCGTATTGAGAAGGATGTTGAGTTTAAGGATCGTCTCGTCATCCAGCTCTTCTTCCATCCGAAGGATATTGTTTTTGATCACGTTGCCTTCCACAACGATGACCGCCAGAAGCTGTCTTGCGTCTACCTTGGACAACTGGATAAATTTTAATTTATTTTTTTTGACGACTGGCGCGGAAATCATCGTCGCATAATTAGTATTGGCTGCCAGTACCTTTGCGACCTGCTTCAGCAGCTGATCCATTTTGTCTTCTTTTTCAAGAAGCATCCCTTTGATCTCTTCGACCTCTTTTTCCTTTTCCTGCATCATGTTGTCGACGTATAAGCGATATCCCTTATCGGAAGGGATCCGTCCTGCCGAGGTATGCGGCTGTAAAATGTAGCCAAGCTCTTCCAGATCTGCCATCTCGTTTCGGATCGTCGCCGAACTGAGATGCAGGTCGGTATATTTGGAAATCGTCCTGCTGCCTACCGGCTCTCCTGTTTCCAGATAATTACGGATAATGGCCTGCAATATTTTCATTTTTCTTTCATCCAACTGCACTGTCCATTCTCCTTTTCCTGCCTGATTCTGCTCCGGTTTTTTAAGGTTATTAGCACTCGTCTTTTATGAGTGCTAATATCTTCTGTACCTAAAATATCACTAACAATATTTATTGTCAATTCTTTTTCAAAAATAATTTATAAAATTATTCTAAAGATTCCCGGATTAGCGATTGTCAATCCGCCCGAAAAACAATATACTTAATTTCGTCGGCATTTTCAGCCTTATGCCGCCTACGCAATACAGAAGGGAATTTTTCTATTTATTATGTCCGATCTCAAAAGAAAACAAAACCGCGCAAAAAACAAATCTGTTCAAAATAGAGCAAGCCTTAAAGCAAATAAACCCGTCAAAAGTAAAACAAACCGGATGCGGAAGCGAAAACGCAGACGCCGCAGCTCCTTCCGTCAAAAGCTGAAAGCGGTCTTCTCCTGCCTGATTCTGCTCGGAATACTTGGCTTCGGCGTCTGGCACTTCAGCTTTGAAGAAATCAGGCTCGCAGAGCATGTCGAAATCGGCTACACCGGCTATGATACGAAGGGAACCGCTTATCTTCGCTTAAAAAATACAGGTTCGCATTCCGCCTTTTTTGACACGGTGGAATGTTCTCTCCTGACCGAAAACGGAACGCTCGCAAACGGCGATCCCATAACGGTTCATTTCAGCTATGACGAAGAGCTTGCAGAAAAGAAATGGCTGCGCGTCAAGGATGAGGACGCTGTTTACACAGTCTCCGTGCTGCCCGAAGGAACGCCGCTTTCTACGGAACTTCTTTTCCGGGACGTTTCTGTTTCCTTTGAAGGAACGCCGCCTGCGCTGACGCTTACAGTCACAAACAAAAGCGCCGATCCCTTTTTGGAAACTGTTTCTTATGAAATAACGGATGCAAAGGATTTTTATGATATGGGAGATACCTTCCATATCAAAGCGGTCTTCTCAGAACAGGACGCCGTTTTAAGCGAATACATAACGACAGGCAGGGAAGAAGATTATACGAAGGAATATACGGTCGAAACGCAGGAACGCTATCTGACCGACGCTTCTCTTTTGACAATGGACGATATTCGGACAATGAACGAGACGGCGGCTTCCCTTTTTTCGGACGCCAATGAATATGGTCTCCGTATTTTCAGCGAAGCCAACCTGATGCCGGAATGGACAAACGGAAAAACGACCTTTCGGTGGAGCAATCCGCGCCTGATCTCCGCTTATTTCAATACGCTGAAGCCGGAGCATTACGGAAACGGTATTCTTCATATCAACGACGTCAAACTTGTATACCTCGTAACGCTTTCTCAGGCAAACGGCGCTGCCTGCGAGGCGGAGGCGGTCGTCCGTTTCAACAATTTGATGCAGGAACCCGACGGCAGCCTTGACCTTGCGCTCGATTCCGCTAAGCTCATCGCCGCTTCCTATCAGAATTCTCATATTGTGAATCTCGTGAACGACGAATATCATGATGAGTATGAATCGGAAAAGCTTGAGCTGGAATAACGCCTGTCCCATATACGCAAAAAAGCCGCACCCCCAAATGGATACGGCTTTTCCTTTTCCTATTGCGAATTAGATGGCAAAGCTTCCGCGGACTTCTCCGTTGATTACGTAGTATACCGTATTTTCTTCCGGCTTTACAAAAAGCTCTACGGATTTGAAATCTTCCGCTTTTCCATTTAAATCATACTCCCATACGTCTTTTGCGATCTTTACAAGGTCTTCTGTCGTATAGGACTTGCCGCCGTACTGAAGCGTAACCGCTGCTGTTGCTTCCGCTTTCTTTGCGACGGCTTTCTTTACGGCGGTTGTCTTTGCTGCAGTTTTTGCCGCTGTTTTCTTAGCGGTCTCTTTCACTGCTTTCTTTGCTGTTTCTGCCTTCGCTGTTGCGGCCTTCGCAACAGGAGACGCTTTTTCTGCCGCTGCTTTCAAAGCGGGAGCCGTTTTCTCCGCCACGCTCTTTACCGCGCCCTCTACCTTTGCAGCTTCTGTCTTCACCGCGCTTTTTACTGCGGCGGTTTCTGCTTTTACAGTTGCCTTCTTTGTTTCTTTCATAATAATCTCCTCCGGGCTTTGCCCTTTTCATTTCCTTTATCGTTGTATTAATAGTTTCCTTATGTAAGACCTGATGTTAACATAAAATATAGCAAAGGAAAGCCGTCTTGTCAAGAAATGCCCTAATATTGCGCTATCCCTTTTCCTCCGCTCTCTGAAGCGGCAGACTGATAATAAACTCGCTTCCCTGATTCAGTCTGCTCTTTAACTGCATATAGCCGTCGTAAAACTCTACGATATGTTTCACAATCGAAAGTCCAAGACCTGTTCCGCCCATCTTTTTGCTTCTTCCTTTATCGACGCGGTAAAACCGTTCAAATACGCGCGCCTGATCCTCTTCACCGATTCCCATACCGTCGTCCTTGACGCGGATGACCGCGTTGTGCCCGCTTGCGCCGATCTTTACCCAGACGTTCCCGCCGGGATGGTTATACTTGATTCCGTTGACGATCAGATTCATCAGCAGCTCGCGTATCTGCTTAACCGACGCTTCCATAACGACAGGCTCGCATTCCTGATGAAGCGTCACCTTGTATTCCGCCGCAATCGGCTCCACGGCGTCAAAAATTTCATCCATCAGGGGAGCAAGATGCAGACGCGAAAACGTAACCTCCGCCTCCTTTGTCTCCAAACGTGAGATCATCAGAATATCCTCAATGAGCTGCGTCATATTTTCCGTTGCTTTCAAAATCCGTTTAATAAACTTGCCGCGCGTCTCTTCATCGCTCACAAAACCGTTGTCCAGCAGCTCCGCATACCCGCGGATCGCCGTGATCGGCGTTTTCAGTTCATGCGACGCATTGCTGAAAAATTCCTGCCGCACCTTTTTCTCAAATTCCAGACGGGAAATATGCTCCTGCACTTCCTGCGCCAGTCTCATCGTCGCCTCGGAAATAATATTCAATTCATCATATCGATACTGCTTGAACTGAAAATCCCATGTGTTCGTATGGATTTTCTGCAATTCCGCAGAAATTTCCATCAGCGGCTTTGTAATCGTATCGGCAAAGCGGAAAGAAACGATCGTTGCGATCGCATAAGCGGCGGCAATCCCAAGCAGCAGCATCGGCATAATGGAAAGAAAATAGTCTTCCAGACCTTTATATACGGTCGCCGCCCGGACAATATAGCTGCCGTCCGCAGAAAGCGCCGCCACATAAAGCATATTCTCATGCGTCGTCTCTGAATAACGGGTAGCATAGCCCGGTTTTCCCGAGAGCGCCGCCTGTATCTCCTGCCGCTCCAGGTGGTTTTCCATTCCCTCATAGCTCTCTGCCTCGGTGTCCGCCAAAACAGTCCCGTCCACCGAAATCACTGTAATCCGCGCCTTCGTATCTTTCAGCCGCCCCTTGATCGCCGTACATTTCTCCTGAATATTTCCCGAAACTTCTTTCGAAACATTTCCCGAAAGAGGTCCCGTACCGTCAAGCGAATAATCAATCATACGCACAATATTCAAGAGATTTGTCTCGTTGTCGGCAAGCAGCTTGTTTCCCATAAAGTAATAGGAAATGGCACTGCTTACCGCCAGTGCCACAAACAAAATCATACTGAAACGAAATAAAACTGCCCTTTTCATACCGTCACCTTCTATTCCGGAATACAAAAGCGATACCCAACGCTTCTGACCGTCCTGATGTAAGCGCTTCCTTCTTCTCCAAGCTTCTGCCGCAGTGTCCTGATATGAATATCAAGCGTCCTTGTTTCAATATCCGCATTATAATCCCACAGCTTGTCCAGAAGTTCCTCGCGCGGTACGACCCGCATACGGTTTTCCATCAAATAAGTCAGCAGCTCGTATTCTTTATAGGTAAGGACGATCTTATGTTCTCCGACATAGACTTCTCTTGCCGCCATATCTACAGTCAGCCTGCCGAGCGTAAGTTTTTCTCCGCTCTCCGGCTGCGCTTCCCTTGTGGAACGCCGTAATAGGGAACGTACTCTCGCCGCAAGCTCCAGCACGCCGAACGGCTTCGTCATATAATCGTCCGCTCCGCCGTCCAGTCCGACTACCTTATCATATTCCTTGTCCTTTGCCGTTAGAACAATGATCGGAATGTCCTTTACTTTTTTCATATCGCGTATCTGGCGGATCGCCGAAAGTCCGTCCATCCCCGGCAGCATCAAATCAAAAACCGCAAGCGCAGGCTGCGCCGCTTCGATGCACGCAAGAGCCGCCTCAGCCGTTTCAAACGTCTCCGTCCTATAGCCGTAGCCTTCCAGCGCCACCTTTACAAGCTCCCTTATATTTTCATCATCTTCTATGACAAAAATTTTCTGCGTATCCATAATTTCCCCTCCTATGCGGCGCTGCCGCTTCTACAGAAACTGTATCACATTTTACTTTTCCGTTGCAACATATCCCGCAATATTATCCGCATGATCGGCAACTCGTTCCAGATTGCTCAGAATGTCCAAAAAGATGACGCCGCTCTCCGGCGCGCATTTTCCCTTCGAAAGACGCTGGATATGCTTATCGCGCAGCTCCTTTTCCAGTCTGTCGGCCCTCTCTTCCGTACTTTCCGCACGCCTTACCGCTTCTATGCTGTTAAGCTCTCTTGCTTCCAGAGCCGCCTCCAGCGTATGCAGCGCCGCATCATACATTTTTTCCAAGTCCTTTTCTCCCTTTTCGGAAAATTGTATTTTGTTTTTCCGCTTGCTTTCCGCCAGTTCCGCAATATTTTCACTGTGATCTCCGATCCGTTCAATATCGCTGACCGTATAAAACAAGTTTTTAATCAAAAGATGCTGCCCTTCTGTCAGAGACAAGTTATCAACCTCGACAAGAAAGGAGGTCAACAGCGTTTCCAACTGGTTGATATTCTGCTCCGTCTGCATTACCTGTTTGATCTGCCCCTTACCTGTTTCCCTGACCGCAAGCATTGCTATTTTCAAATTATCCCTCGCCATAATTCCCATATGCGTTACTTCGCCGATCGCCGTCTCGATCGCAAGCGCCGGATTGTTGAGAATTCTGCGGTCAAGCCTCCGGCTGACCTGATGGACGACGTCGTCCTCCTGCTCCTGCGCCTCGCCGTCCGGAATCAGCATTTCAGACAAATGTACAAGCTTTCCTGCAAACGGGAACATCACCAATGTGTTTGCTATATTAAAAATCGTATGAAAAATCGAAATTTCTACGCTATTGATCGCCGCAGAAGCCATATCTGCCCGAAAACGGAAAAAGAGATACATGACAATACCAAACCAGATGCTGCCGATCACATTAAACAGCAAATGAATGACAGAAGCGCGTTTCGCATTTTTCCCCGTGCCCGCACTGGAAATGATCGCCGTCACGCATGTACCGATATTTTGACCAAGCGTAATAAAAACCGCCGACTGCCAGTTGACAACGCCGTTCATGGCAAGCGTCTGCAAAATGCCGACGGAAGCCGAACTGCTCTGAATGACCGCCGTTACGACCGCGCCCGTCAGAATCGCCAGAATCGGATTTCTGCCGAGGATACGGAATGCATCCGAAAAAATCTTTGCGTCGCGGTACGGTGTGATCGAGTCTGACATAAAACTCAGCCCAATGAACAAAATACCGAAACCGGTCATGATCTCGCCGATCTTTTTCTTTCTTACATCCGCCGCAAACAAAACCAGAAAAGCGCCGATACCGACGACAAGCGGCGCCAGAAATTCCGGTTTAAAAACACTGCCCCATTCGCTCAGCGATACAATCCACGCCGTGATCGTCGTACCGATATTAGCGCCCATGATTACGCCTACCGCCTGCGACAGAGAAAGCATTCCCGCATTGACAAAGCCGACTACCATAACGGTCGTTGCCGAACTGCTTTGGATAATCGCCGTAATGCCCGCGCCGACCAAAACTGCCAACAGGCGGTTTTTTGTCAAAAATCCCATCAGCCGTTTTACTTTGTCGCCCGCCGACTTCTGAAGCCCGTCCGCCATAATATGCATTCCGTAAAGAAAAAGCCCTAAACCTCCGATAAACGTAAACAACAGCCCCAAATCTTCTAACGTCATCTTTCCCTCTCCTGTTCCGAAGTGTTTCTTCCCATAGAATATGCTTGCTCAACACATCATAAAATTATATTTTATAAAGTTTCCAATTATGATTCTATCAATACCTTGTAAAATCAAGCTGAGGCTTATGTAAAATCTATGTAAAATCGTATAGAAGATTTTATTTCATAGGAACACAATTTTCGTACAAAACAAACTGGAATAATTTCCTATGAAATAAAAATAACCGGAAGGGTACCATGTACCTTTCCGGTTAATGATTGCACTATTAAATTTTCAGATTACGCTGCAGATTAACCAAAGTATCTGTCTAATAAGCCCTTAAGCGCTTTTCCGTGGCGGGCTTCGTCTCTTGCCATCTCATGAACGGTGTCATGGATCGCGTCAAGGTTCGCCGCCTTAGCGCGTTTTGCAAGGTCTGTCTTTCCTGCCGTAGCGCCGTTTTCAGCTTCCACACGCATCTCCAGATTCTTCTTTGTGGAATCTGTAACAACTTCGCCAAGAAGCTCTGCAAATTTTGCTGCATGCTCTGCTTCTTCCCAAGCTGCCTTTTCCCAATATAAACCGATTTCAGGATAACCTTCTCTGTGAGCGACTCTTGCCATAGCAAGGTACATACCTACTTCGGAGCACTCTCCGTTAAAGTTTGCTCTGAGGTCTTCCAGAATATCTTCAGAAACGCCCTGAGCTACGCCTACAACGTGCTCTGCCGCCCATTCTAATTCGCCGCTCTGCGCTGTAAACTTTTCTGCCGGCGCATTACATACCGGGCACTTCTCCGGCGCTGCGTCTCCCTCATGAACATAACCACATACCTGACATACAAATTTCATATCTTTTTCCTCCTGTTTATTGTTAAGTTTATTGAAATCAGTAATGATTACTGTTATTATACATACAGACTGATGCTATGTCAATAGCATTTTGAGAATTTTTTTCAAAACAAGGCAAAGAGCTTTTCCCGGCTATCCTATGTCCGTTTACCTAAACATAAAATACGCGAGCACAAGCGCGCCGAGCGCAATGCGGTACCAGCCGAATACTTTGAAATTATGTTTTCTGATATATCCCATCAGGAATTTGATAACGAGCATGGACACGGCGAATGCAACGATGCATCCAAGCAAGAGGATCATCCATTCCATCCCCCCGATCGTCATCCCTTTTGCAATAAACTTCACAATTTTCAGCAGGCTCGCGCCAAACATAACCGGTATCGCCATAAAAAATGTGAATTCCGCCGCCGTCGTCCTCGACACGCCGAGCAAAAGGGCTCCGACGATCGTCGAACCGGAACGCGACGTTCCGGGAAAAATGCCCGCAATCAACTGAAAAATGCCGATTCCAAACGCCGTCGGCAGAGTAAGCTGCGCGATGCTTTTTATTTTCGGTTTACGATCTTTGCTTTCAATGACAATAAAAGCAATGCCAAACACGATCAGCGCAACCGCCACCGTCTGATAATTGTAAAAAAGCTCTTCAAACAGATCGTCAAACGGCAGCCCGATGATAACGGCGGGCAGACATCCGACGACTACCTTGATCCACATGGAAACGACGTCCATCCGCAGGAAACTGCCGCCGCTGAATTGGAACGGAAAAATACGGTCCCAATACAGCACGACGACCGCCATGATCGCTCCGAGCTGAATCACGACTAAAAACATATCCCAGAACTCAGGCGTCACATCCAGCTTGACAAACTCATTCAAAAGTATCATATGCCCGGTGCTGCTGATCGGCAGCCACTCTGTAATGCCTTCTACAATTCCAAATAAAACCGCCTTCAATAATTCGATCAAAATCAAGTCCTCCTGTTATGCGTTCAGATAAGCAAGCATCGCCTCATATTGCTCCTGCGCTTCACGGTATCCCTGTTCATACAGCGCTTTCAGCTTTTCTTTGTCCTTTTCAATCCGCCCGATGCCGCTTTCCTTCTGCGGCCGGATTACAAACACCTTTCCTTGCTTCTCCTGCTCTTCTAAATAATCTAATGTTTTATTATAGGAAATATGCCTGTTTTTCATCAGCTCATACACCTTGGGGTAACGCATATACGCCGCCCGAATCAGAGGAAGCATGGACGCGCGCTCTTTCCGATAGCCGACCGCCTTTGTCATGATCACGACGTTTTTCCGGTTCCCGTCCGCCTGCGCCCTGCGGATCGGAATCGAATCTGAAAGCGCGCCGTCGAGATATTTCCTGCCGCCGATCGTTACGTTTCTGGAAACGAGCGGCAGAGAACTGGACGCGCGCACTGCCTGAATTCCTTCTTCCATATCGTAAAGACGTATATATTCCGGTTTTCCCGTCACAATATCAGTTGCAACCGCATACGCCTTGCCCTCATATTTTTGAAATCCTTCGTAATCATACGGATTGAGATAATGCGGAATCAGATCATAACAGAAATCATTGTTAAACAAATCTCCTGTACGCAGCAGGCTCCGCACACTGCAATAATCCCGGCATTCCAGATAATCGATCCCGACATGGTAAGCGCGCCCTTTCTGTCCCGAAAGATAACTGCACATATGGCACGCCCCCGCGGAAACTCCATAGCAGCTTGAAAACAGGACGTCCTTTTCCATAAAAAAGTCAAGTACGCCGCATGTATACATGCCCTTCATGCCGCCGCCCTCTAATACCAATCCTGCCTGATACATAAATTTCCTTCTTTCCTTATTTTCTGTTCGGATATTCCGTTTCCACAAACCTGCGCAGCGCGGCGAGCGAGCGCTCCACCTTTTCCGTATCGATGCAGTATGCCATACGGAAATAACCGGGACAGCCGAAGCCGTCGCCCGGCACCATGATCAGGTCATACTTCCTGCCTTTTTCACAAAATATTTTTGCATCCTCTTCCAGCGCCTTCGGGAAAATATAAAACGTTCCGCCCGGCTCTGTGCATGTAAAGCCAAGCTGCGTCAGCTCGCGATAAAGAATATTTTTATTCGTTTCATAGACGGACAGATCGGACGTCAGATCCAGATGCTCGGCAACGGCAAGCTGGATAAGCGACGCAGGGCAGTTATGTCCCGTCTCTCTGGAAATCTGTCCGCACATCTGTATGATCTTTACCGCATCCCTGCATGCCGGTCCAACCGCTACATAGCCGATCCTCTCTCCCGGAAACGAAAGCGATTTGGAAAAAGAATAACACATCAGCGTATTCCCATAATGCGCGGCTACGCATGGCGCGTCCACGCCTTCGAACAGGATCTCCCGATACGGCTCGTCTGAAATAATATAAATCTCACGCCCATATTCTCCGGCTTTTTTTGTCAGGATTTCCGCAAGCTTTTGGATTGTTGCCGTCGAATACACAACGCCTGAAGGATTGTTCGGAGTATTGATCAGAACTGCCGCCGTTTTTTCGGAAAGCATTTCTTCAAACGCCTCAAAATTGATCTGAAACGTCTCCGTATTCGCCGGAACGACCTTGAGCCTCGCTCCCGTTCCGTTCACATACGGAACATATTCCGAAAAGCATGGCGCAAATGTCAGCACCTCGTCTCCCGGCTCCGTAACGGCGCGCAGCGCGTGCGCGATCGCTCCTGCAGCCCCCGACGTCATAAAGATATGCTCCGCCTCGTACGGAATGCCAAATCTTTGCGACAGAGACTTCGCAACCTTTTCCCTGACAGACGGAATGCCAAGCGACGGACTGTATCCATGCAGCTCCATCGGGTTCTTCTCCCGCAGCAGCTTTATCATCGTCTCCGTCACTGCCTCCGGTACGGGCACCGACGGATTTCCCAGACTGTAATCAAACACATTTTCATATCCGATCTCTTTTCCGCGCGCCGTGGCAAATTCCGATAATTCGCGGATCACCGACTTTCCCTGCAGCATCTTTTCATAATGGCTGGCAATCATATTTTTCCTCCTCTATCTGCGATCGTTCTTTCCATTCTTATGCGTATATATCCGGCGCCTTCCTGTTGCGCCGGCGTTACTTTTCATCATAGTCCAAAAGCCGCGCTTTGTCCAGTCTCTCAAGCGCCGGTCAGACCAGAGAAACGGCTCTCTGCGGTTGACTATCTCGTCCAAACGTTCTATAATTAAATTATCACAAAAGCATAACTTTGCTTTCTGGAAGGCGAGGTATTTCTATGAGCAGGATTATTTTCGAACAACTAACGCCCGGAATGATTACCGACGAAGATATTTATGCATTGAGCGGTCAGCTGCTCATTCCAAAAGGAGTCGCTCTGACAAGCAATATGCTTGATCTGCTGCAGTTATATTCCATCCGCTCCATCCGTATTCAGGACGAATGGTCCTCTTCGCCGCTCGAGGCTGTCAGCCCGGAAGATAAGCATTATCTCGGGCAGAATATCGCCGGTTTTAACTCCAAGCTCGTAGAGGAAGCAAGGGTAAAACGCATTCAGGAGATTAAAGAATATAAGAAAAATTATTCTCAGGGGCTTGAATATTTTCAGGTTTCGATCAATCACCTTGTCTCCAAAAACACGGAGCTGGACATTGACACGATCCTGAATCAGACGCTTTCCCTGCTCGGTCCCAAAGCTCCGGGCAGCACCGTGTTGGAAATGCTTGTTTATATGAAGGAATACGATACGAGCGTGTATGCGCATTCGATGAACGTATCGCTTCTCTGCAATATGCTGGCGCACTGGCTTGATTTCAACGAGGACGACTGCCATATGGCGGCCGCGTGCGGCATGTTCCACGACATCGGCAAGCTTGCGATCCCGAGCCAGATTATCCAGAAGCCGGGGCCTCTGACCCCAAGAGAGCGCACGATCGTCAACACGCATGCGGAGAAAGGCTATCAGATGCTGTCGGAGTACAACGTCAATAAGACCGTCCGTCTGTCCGCTCTGATGCATCACGAGAAATGCGACGGCTCCGGCTACCCGCAAAGACTGAAGGACGATCAGATCGACCGTTTCGCAAAGCTCGTCGCGATCTGCGATATTTATAACGCTATGACGTCGGATCGGCCTTACCGCAAGGCAATGTCGCCGTTTACCGTAATCGATCATTTTGAAAAGGAAGGGCTTCGCAAGTTTGATACGCAGGCGATCCTCGTCTTTTTGAAAAATACGACCAATACTTATCTGAATTGTCCGGTACGTCTCAGCAACGGCATGGTCGGTCACGTCGTTTTCATCAACAACGAACATCTCGGCCGTCCGACCGTACAGTGCGGTTCGGAATTTATCGACCTCAGCAAGCGTTCCGATCTGTACATCGCGGAAATGCTGCCGGTCGTATAAACCCAATTCGTCAAAATAGATCTTAAGGTTTTATCTATATAACAGGCAAAATCCCCGGATGGTGGAATCCGGGGATTTGTTTGTACCGGACTTTCGCCCGGCACGGCGCGGAAGTGTAGGCGACCTCCGCTCTATACTTACTAAGGGATTAAGATAACGGCATATTAATACAGCAAAGTCTTTCTTATGATACAAAAAGGCGCTCCTACTATAAATAGGAACGCCTTTGTTCTTAATCTATTATACACGCCGCTTCGTTTTTGTCAAACTGTTTTTTCATATACAAAATACTCTCCGCTTTTCCTCCTCTTCCAAAAGCCAAGCTTTTCAAGGAGGCGTATGGAAGGCAGATTAGCCGGAGAAGTACGTGCTGTGACGGATACAGAACCAATTTCCCGCCGTACATACTCAAGGACTGCTCCGCACGCTTCATATGCGATTCCCTTTCCCTGCCAAGGCAGCGCGACCATATAACCAAGTTCAAGCGTTTCTTCTTTTGCTTCAATCCCGGCGCGTCCGATCACCTGTCCCGACGCTTTTTCTTCAATCACCCACATACCGTATCCATAAAACTCATAAACGTACTTTCTGTAATCCTCGATATAGCGCCGTTCTTTATCCCGCTCTTCAAATAAAGGCTCCATATATCGCGTAATCTCAGTATCCGCATAAATCTCATACAGTCTGTCCGTATCCGCCGCAGTCATTTCCCGAAGCCTGCACCGCTCCGTTTCCGCAATCTGCCATGGCAGATGGGCAAGCCGTCTGTAAAGTCTTTCCCAGTCCTCCTCTTCCAGCTCCTCCATCCGCTCTACCGCATACGGGACGCCGGAAAAATCCTCATCTCTATTCTCCGGCGTCAAAACTGCCGCTGCCGCCTCTCCCACTTCCCGCAATTTTTGTAAAAGGCGCAGGTCATCCGTCACATAAAGCAGTCCATTCCTTAAATCGTCGTATTTACTTTTGATTTTGATTTTTTTCAGCATATTCTTTTCTCCATGCGGAATGTGTCTTCTTTACGAAACGGCGTTTATCCGCTACAATAAATACAGGCTATTTTATAGTAAAATATTTTAATTAAGAAAGGAAAGAAAATCAAATGAAAAATCCGATTATTACAATCACGATGGAAAACGGCGATGTGATCAAAGCGGAATTATATCCCGAGATCGCGCCGAACACTGTCAATAATTTCATCTCTCTGGCGCAAAGCCGTTTTTATGACGGGCTGATCTTTCATCGTGTCATCAAAGGCTTTATGATTCAGGGAGGCGATCCGGAAGGGAGCGGGATGGGAGGTCCCGGCTACAGTATCCGCGGCGAATTTTCCCAAAACGGCTTCCCGAATGATTTAAGGCATACCGAGGGCGTGCTCTCTATGGCAAGAAGCATGATGCCGGATTCCGCAGGCAGCCAGTTCTTTATTATGCATAAAACCTCTCCGCATCTGGACGGCGCTTACGCCGCATTCGGCAAGGTAATCGAAGGTATGGACGTTGTCGATAAAATCGCACAGTGCCGGACGGATTTTTCGGACCGACCGCTTGAAAAACAGGCGATCCGCGAGATGACTGTCGAGACCTTTGGCGAGACTTATCCGGCTCCTGAAAAGGTTTGATAATCCCCTGCGTTTTCGCTCCCATACGTTCATATTTTGTTTACATTTCATTTAAAGAAACTTAATTTACATAACATTTTTTAGCCAAATTCATATCTTATACTATAACCATAAGATACAGAAACGCAAACAACTTACATTACTTTATAAATAGCTTTTTCATAATAATGCCAAGTAAATTATTTACTTGGCATCCTCCCTTTTTAAGGAGGATTTTTTTATGTTACGGAACAATTTAGTACCGTAGTCATATTTTCCCTTGACGAATCCGAAAAACCATATTACAATAAATTCATTACAAAGGACGTAATAACGCACGTGCGTGTATTGCGTCCTTTTTTATACTTTTACTATGGGAGGAACCTTTTATGGAATCATTTTCTAATGCAGTCTCTGCCGTAGACAGCTTTGTCTGGGGCCCCGTCATGCTTGTTCTGCTCGTCGGAACCGGCGTTTTCTTAACGATCCGCACCGGATTTCTGCCGTGGAGAAATCTGGGCTACGCGCTGAAAAGCACTTTGAGTAAAGAAGCCCGCCAGAAAAGCGGCGAGGGCGACATTTCTCCGTTCTCCGCGCTGACGACCGCGCTTGCCGCTACGATCGGTACGGGCAACATCGTAGGCGTCGCTACCGCAATGGTTTCCGGCGGTCCCGGCGCTCTCGTATGGATGTGGATCTCCGCCTGCTTCGGACTCACTTCCAAATTCAGCGAATGTATGCTCGCAATCAAATACCGTGAGGTCAACGCCGAAGGCGAAATGTCCGGCGGTCCGATGTACACAATGAAAAAAGCGCTGAAAAACAAAACGTTCGGCAGCATTCTCGGCTGGCTGTTCGCATTTTTCGCCGTTGTCGCTTCCTTCGGGATCGGCAACATGACGCAGGCGAATTCTATCACAAGCGCCCTGAACGAGACGTTTGCCGTCCCGACCTGGATCGTCGGCGTTATTCTGACGATTTTGTCCCTGCTTATTATCGTAGGCGGCATCAAGTCTATTTCCAAAGTATCGCAGGTCGTTGTTCCGGTTATGGCGATCTTTTATGTGATCGCAGCCCTGATCGTTATCATCGGCAACATTTCCAATATTCCTGCCGGTCTTGCCATGATCTTTCAAATGGCGTTCAGTCCGCAGGCGGTCGGCGGCGGTCTGTGCGGTACGATCACCGCTTCCATGATGAGCGCGATGCGTTTCGGCGTTGCCCGCGGCGTCTTCTCCAATGAAGCCGGTATGGGTTCCGCCGCGATTACGGCGGCAGCCGCTACGACCGATCATCCGGTTCGTCAGGCTTATATCAATATGACCGGTACATTCTGGGACACGATCGTCGTATGTACGATGACAGGTCTTGCAATCGCAGGCTCCGGCGTCCTCGGTCAGGTAAACCCCGCGACAGGCGAGCTGTATCAGGGTTCGTCCCTTACGATCGCGGCGTTCTCAACCGTCCTCGGTTCTGCCGGCGGCTGGCTCGTAAGTATCGGCATTACGCTGTTCGCTTTCTCCACGATCCTCGGCTGGGAATATCACGGCGAAAAGGCTTACGAATACATACTCGGAACGCACAAATACAACATGGCTTACCGTATTGTTTTCTCGCTTGTCGTATTTGTCGGCTCCGTCGCTACGCTTGATCTTGTATGGAATCTTTCCGATATTGCGAACGCTCTGATGGCAATCCCGAACCTGATCTGTATGCTCCTTTTGAGCGGCGAGATCGCAAAGGATATGAAAGATTTCCAGCAGGTACTGAAAAAAGAGGGCAAAATTAAATAACGGCTGAAAAAGAATCCTGCCGCTTTCAGTCAAAATAAAATAGAGTAATTTCCTATGAAGATTCGGGTGTCAGAAGGTTTTATTTTTACGATTATTTTTACGATGCATGGTCAAATTGCACAAAAATTTTATTTCCTGTTCCGGGCTACGGATATAAGACTTTCTAAGTGTTCCGGCAATGGTCTGAAACAGCCTGACGCAAGCGGCGAAGATTCGCCCTCCATGGCTCAGCTTCGCCTTTTTCGGACGTCGTGTCCGAAAATTGCTGCATGGAGGCGGAACACTAAGAAAGTCTAATATCCTGCGCAGGTACAGTCTATAAAATATATTGTGCAATTTGACAATACCAGTTTTCAATAAAACCTTTTGGCGCCCTAATCCTATGAAATAAAGAAACTACCGTATCTGGAACGAATTTGAATCGTAATACATTTGCAGCGAATTTGGCGAGTACGTCTTGGAGACCCAAGGCTCCAAGCGAACGCAGCCTGAGCGTGAAATGTATTACGATTCGAAATGATTCCTAATATGGTAGTTTTTTATTTTTGTATTTCGTTTTTATTCCTTTACGAACCAGTGGTATATTTTGACGAATACCGCTTTCAGTCTGCCCCATACGCCGATGTCCTCCGGCGCTTTTTCCAGATCGACCGTATTGTCGGTATCGTCGTCAATACTGATCTCCGCTGTCCGCATAATGATCTGAATGCTTTCCGGGGACGCGTTCTTTGACGATGTGAACGACGGGAACTGCTCCTGCGTGTCAATATTCAGGATGTTCGTTTCGTCTTCGATCTCGTCCAGCTCCTCGTCTACGGCGTCCTTCATCGTATTCTTCGCGTCGCGGAACACTTCGCTGCCTCCCGCGATACCGATGCCGCTGTCAAGAATGCCGATCATGCCGCTCAGACTCGAATCGATCGCCGCATCCAGGCTCTTCTCCGTCGCATCCATAAGCGAACGCATACTGCGAAGCGCCTGCTGCGTCGCAAGCACGCTTACGTTCGTGCTGTCAAGCGTCATCTGTATTTCATCGATCAGCATCAGAATATGGTCTTTGTAGTCCTGCGTCATATGCCCGCCGAGCGTATAGCCTTCGTTCAGCACTTCGCTCGTTTTATTGATCAGATTCTCAAGCTCGTGCACAAGCGCTTCCGTGTCTTCCATGACCGGAGCCGCGTCTTTGCTGACTGCGGCAAGCAGCCTTCCGAGCTGCCCGACCTCTTTTCCTACCACGACGTCTCCTGCCGTCGCCTGATCGGCTCCCGCAAGATTTTCCAGCAGATCTTCCGCATCCTCCAGTTTTTCCGCGTCCGACGCGCCGCTCTTCAGCGTCTTCCTCAGATCGTCCAGAGAATCCTGCAGATCCTTTGAAGCGTCCTCCATATCTTCCAGATAATCGTCCATCTCGTAAACGCTCTGCCGTATTGTCTCAAGCTGATTCATTGCGTCGACGTAATCGGCTTTCTCGATCGCGGTCTGCGCAGAAAGGAGTGTCAGACTGTTGATAATGCCGTCAAGGGAATTGATCGCCGCGTCGGCGTCCGCCTTTGCCTGATCCTCTCCCGCATCAAACGTCTTTTTCGCTTCCTGCGCCGCCTTTACGCCTTTCTGCGTTTCCTCCAGACTTCCTTTCATCGTAACGAGATTGTCCAGAATCACGTCTGCGCTCTCGCTCATCGCATCCACGGAATCCCGAACCTTATCCTTCACTTCCCGGATGTCGCTAATGCGGTCGAGGGAAGAAAGCGTTGCCGGAACCATCATAAACATCAGCCCGATACTTTCAAAGCTGTTTGTGCCGATATCAATGCGGAACGTGCCTTCTTCACCCGGCAGCGCCATAAACATAACCGCCTTTTTCGTACCGAGCGTCTGAAGCTGCGAGCCGGGCGCCTCCAGAGAATAATTGTCGTCGTCCATATCGACAAGCGTCGCCACTGTGAGAATCATATTGTTTTTGTAATATTCCGGCGCTTTCGAATTTGGAGACACGGCAACGAGTATCGTCACCATGCCGCTCGCCCCCGCCAGTTCCTCCGCCTTACATTCTTTTCCGTTCAGCTTATAGGTCACGTCCAGATTCCACGGCAGTTCCTGTGTCAGCGTATCGGTTTTGCATTCAAAGTAAAACCGTTCGTCCTTCTGTCCGCTCAGGTCCCATGTCACCTTGCCGCCCTCAAGCGTCGGAGCCGCGCCGTTGCTCATATTGATTACCTCTTTATAATCTCCGTAATCAACGATTTCCGTATTTCCGTTGAGCATACAGCCCTTTACAATATTGACTTCATCCACGCCGCCGTAATAATCCAGATTCACATATACGGATTCATCCACCCTGACCTGCGGCGCAGCCGCCTGAAGGTCCGCAGATACCGTACCAAAAGCCAGAATCGCCGTCATGCCGAGCGCGGCCGCCCGTTTCCTATTGATTCTACGCATCCTTCTCTCCTCCATTCTGAAGCGTTTGTCCGCCGTTATCCTCTTTCCGTCCGCTTCGTTTCTTTTCGGGACGCTTCTCTTTTCGCTCCTCGCGCTTCTGTACGAAACGCTCCCTGCGCTCTTTCTGTCTCTGCGCAAAGCGCGCCATCCGCTCCTTCCTGCGCGCCACGCGTCTCGCAGCCTTCGCCCGGAGCCGTTCCCTTTCTTTCTGAACAAACCTGTCCGTAATCGCTTTTTCTCTAAAAATCAGTTTATCAAACACGGTAAGCAGCGCGGGAACCGCCAGAATTACCATACACATACTGATCAGACCGCCTCTGCCGATCAAATGCCCAAGCGACGAGATCGCGCTGACAGACGAGATAAAATAAATTCCATAGCCCGCAACCGTTAAAATCGTGCCGGATGTCAAAATAGAAAGAATACTTCGCTGCAGGGCGTCGATCGCCGCACGCCTCTTTTCCATCTCATGTTCCCGATTATACATATAATTATTTGTCAGTAAAATCGAATAATCGACCGTCGCGCCGAGCTGAATACAACTCACGATAATAAATCCGTTGAACATAAAGCTCTCGCCGGTCAGATAGGGCACCGTCATATTCATATAAGTAGCAACCGTAATCGGTATCAGCACCAGAACCGGCAATAGCAGCGATTTGAACGCAATTCCGACGACGACTGCGACCGCAAGCAGCGAAAGGATATTCGTGACGGCGTAATCAGGCACCATCAGTTCCTTTAAGTCCTGCGTAGACGGCGTGTTTCCAACAACGTAGGCGTTTTCAGGATAATATCTTTTGACAATCTCCTGTATCTCGTCGGAAGTCTCAAACGCCAGCTCGCTTTCGGTATCTGTACGCGTATACATCAGCATTCTCGCATAATTTTCTGTCCGAAGCTGCTCTTTGATGCTTTCCGGAATAATGCTTTCCGGAATGCCGACCGGCAGCACATTGGCAATTCCGGTAACGCTCTTGACATAATACAAGTCTTCCAGCTCGTCCGCCAGCTCCCGTTCTTTGATCGGCGTCTCATTCGGCACCATGATCAGATACAGATTGCTTCGTCCGAACTTTGCCTCGATCTCCGCCGTATCGTCGTATACCTTTGTGCCCTGACTTTTGCCGAGCGCGCTGTTGCCGAATGTAAAGCTGTTCATATTCTGGGCGACATACGACGGAACTACGATAATCGCCATCAATGCCAGTACAACGTACCGCACCTTGAAAACAGCCCGTGAGACGAGCGTAAACTTCGGCATAATGCTTCTGTGCTTTGTTTTTTCGATCATATCTCCGAAACGCAGAAGCAGCGCGGGCATCAAAAGCAGCACTGTCGCCACACTGCATATAATACTCTTGCCAAGCACAAGCCCTACGTCCCGTCCAAGACCAAAGCGCATTGCCAAAAGCGCCATAAAGCCGACAAAGGTCGTCATCGCGCTCGAAAGAATCGAAACGGTAGATTCGCGCAGCGCGCCGATCATCGCCTGCTCTTTGTTTCCCGGCTTCGCTTCATTCCGCCGCACATACGTATGAAGCAAAAATACCGAATAGTCCATGGAAGTCGCAAGCTGCAATACCGCAGCCACACTCGAACTCATAAAGGAGATTGTACCGAGTATCAGATTGCTTCCCATATTGAGAATGATCGCAATCCCCATGACGGATAAAAATAAAATCGGCTCGAACCACGATTCCGTCGTTATGCAGAGAATTAAAAGAATCAGTACGACCGCAACCGCCATGATGACCTGCATCTCCCGGTTCAGCGTTTCCTCCAGCGATTTGTTTTCTACCGCAGGACCGGCATAGCAGCCGCGCTCGCCAATCACCCTCTCGATCTCGTCGACCGCGTCCTTGGTCAACTGTTCGTTGTCTCCTTCGTCAAAGGTAATATCCATAACGGCGCACCGGTCTCGGTAATAATCCTTCTGCGCGTCCAGATCGATAAAATCCTCCGTCATATAGACGTCTTCCGTCATCCACGTCACCATGTCCACGCCGTCTATCTTTTCTATCATCTGTTTGTAAATATAAGCCTCATAAACGGAAACATCCTTAATCATCACTCTGGCAGTACCCGGATACCCGAATTCCTTTTCCATCAGATCGATCGCCTTTTTCGATTCCGTATACGAGGGCAGATATTCCGTCAGGTCGTAATTGACCTTTACAAGCGGCATATTGATCGCGCTTACAACAACAAGTACGATAAAGACCATCTCGATAAAATGCCGTTTTTTGACGATCGTATTGGCAAGTCCGTTCGCCTTGATATGACCGAGCCGGTCTCTAAGGCTGGCGCGCCCGTCTCCTCTTTTTTCTTCCAGCTTATCCAAAAGCTTTTTCCATATTCCGGTAATCAAGCTTCTCCCCGCTTTCTTTTCCATTCAAATCGTTTCTTCAATCATTACATAAAAGAGTATATTAAAAAAACATCTTTTTTTACACAATCAACGGTTTCTTTGTGTTTCTTTAAAATATACACTCAAAATCAAATGTATCATATTAGTGACAATTATCTCATTGCGTCATAATTAAAAAAGAATCCTGCCACGTAGGATTCTCCGCCTGCGGCGGGTCGCATTAGCGACATGTTCTTTTCCGCCGCAGTGCGATCCTGCCCGGAGGGCTTTTTTAATTTCATAGAAACACAGCTTTCGCATAAAACAAAATGGAGTAATTTCCTATGAAATTAAAAATACCGTTGTCTGTTTTCAGCAGACAGCGGCGCTTTTTCTTTCTCTTTCATTCCTATTGTTGCTTGTTCTTCGTATGTTATCTCATAAATAAGCTGAGCATACCTTCTATCGTTTCCTCCAACTCCTCCGAGCATTTTGGACATACGCTGAGATAGTCTGGATAAGAAAAATAACATCCGAGAGTCTCGTCGTATGCAAATCTGGAAGCGGTAATTCCATGCGGGCATCTGTGGCTGATCATATTCAAAAGTGACTGAAGCAGCTCCACATCCGCCTGCGTCAGCTCCTGATCCGCCTGCATACCGCCTAACAGCGCGATCTCAAACCTGTCGTCCAGCGCGTTGCAGTTGATATCGATATAGCCGCAGCCGTTGACCAGATCTCTGTCGTCGATTCCGTTGCCGTCCGCATCCAAAAGTTCTCCGCCGAAATCTGTCCGAAGCAGAACTGCATTCCGCATAATAGCGTACGCTTCCTCATCGCTCTCCACATAGGGCGCTCTGTCAAAGCTTGCCAGAATTTCCGGCGTCATCATCTGCTGATACGTCTGCACCGGCATCGCCTCCGGGGCCGCCTCTGCCGGCGTTTCCTCCGCAAATGCCGTCATGCCGCTTCCTATGAGCAAAGCCGCAGCCGTAAAAAAAGCGCTCAATACTTTTCTGTTCATACGATCCCCCTCTTTCCTGTTTGATTGTTTCAGACTTGTAAATTTACATCTTTATACTACCATAAAACGATTGTTTTTTAAACTCTTTTTTCTCATTTTCCAATATATGTGCTATACTGTATATCATACGTTATGCGGAGGATCGCAATGCAATATTTTATTTCGTTTCTGGAAGGAATCATTACTTTTATATCGCCGTGCCTGCTGCCGATGCTGCCGATCTATCTTTCTTATTTTGCGGGCGGCGGAGAACGCTCCGTCTGCAAAACCGTCAAAAACGCGCTTGGTTTTGTCGCGGGCTTTACCCTCGTTTTTATCGTCATGGGAGCGCTCGCCGCTACGCTCGGCAGTTTTTTTAGCAGATATCAGACTGCGGTCAATCTCGTTACCGGACTGATCGTCGTCTTCTTTGGACTGAATTTTCTCGGCGTCTTTCGGGTCCGTCTGTTTCGCGGCTCTGTCAAAGGCGACCGGCTCAAAAGCCCCGGCTTTTTTTCTTCCGTGCTGTTCGGCGTTATCTTTTCGCTTGGCTGGACGCCGTGCATCGGCACGTTTCTCGGCTCCGCCCTGCTGCTTGCCTCTCAGCAGGAACACGCCGCGGCGGGAATCGTCATGCTGCTCCTGTATTCCCTCGGGCTCGGCGTTCCGTTTCTGATCAGCGCCGTCCTGATCGACAAATTAAAAACCGCGTTCGCCTTCGTCAAAAGACATTACGCGGTCGTCAATACAGTCTGCGGCTGTTTCCTGGTCCTTGTCGGTATTCTGATGATGGCGGGAATACTCGGAGGCTTTTTGACCTCGTTATCTTAAAAAACAACGAACGGAGGACACCTATGAATTCCAAAACAAAGTGGTTTCTCGCCGCGGCGTTTCTGATCTTACTGATCGCCGTCGCTTCGATTTTATACCGCAATCTGAGCCGCGCTTACGGCGGCAATCTGCTGGCGGAAAGCGAAGCGCACAGCGCGCAGGAAGGAGACGCTATGCAAGAGGACGGCGATACGCAGGCAGGCGGCGATGCACAGGCAGGCGACGATGTGCAAACGGACGGCGATGCGCAAACAGGCGACAATGCACAGGCGGCCTCGCAGGACGCTTCGTCGGACGCTTCCGCGCAGGCAAAAGCCCCGGACTTTACCGTAACCGATTATGACGGAAACAAGGTCATGCTGTCGGATTACGAGGGGACGCCCGTCGTTCTCAATTTCTGGGCTACGTGGTGCGGCTACTGTAAACAGGAAATGCCCGATTTTGACGCCGCGTGCGCAGCACACCCGGAAATACAGTTCCTTATGGTCAACGCCACGGACGGAACGCAGGAAACGGTCGAAACTGCAAAGTCTTATATAGAAGAGCAGGGCTTTTCTTTTCCGGTCTATTTTGATACGGAAAACGAGGCTGCCCGCGCTTATTTCATTACCGGTCTGCCCGCGACCTTTTTTATCGATCAGGACGGCTTTCTGATCGCCCGCGGAAGCGGCATGCTGGATAAGGAAACTCTGGATAAGGGGATCGCGATGATAACGAAAGAATAACGTTTATCACGGAGCTTTCGTCAAAAATTTCTTTTCAACGACGTCCGCTCCATGCTAAAATCAAGAAAACGAAGAAAGGTGGAACGCATTATGCAAATCAATCTGGAACATGGCGTCATGCGGGCGGTAGCCGATACAAGCGGCGGCGAACTGGTTTCGTTCAAGGATGAAAACGGCACGGAATATATCTGGTCCGGCGATCCCGCTTACTGGTCCGGGCGCAATCCGATTCTGTTTCCGATCGTCGGAAGCTTAAAGGACAGCGCCGTCATATTGGACGGAAGCTCCTATACGATGCAGCGTCACGGCTTCGCGCGCCGCAGCGAATTTTCCGTTACGGAGCAGGGCAGCGACTTTGTCGTATTTTCCCTGACGGAATCTCCTGAAACGTTAAAGCAATATCCGTATCCGTTTCTTTTGTCAGTACGCCATCAGCTCACAGACGAAGGCTTCTATACGGAATTTACCGTCAAAAATACGGGAGAAAAGCCGCTTCCGTTCTGCATCGGCGCGCACACGGCGTTTTACTGTCCTCTGACGCCGGACGAATCGTTCGAAGACTATCGTCTCGTCTTCGATCAGGCGGAGAGCGCATCCTCCCTTATGCTGACGTCAGGCGGTATCATTTCCCATGACAAGCGGCTCCCGGCGCTTTCCGGTTCCGATACGATCCCGCTTCAGTACAAGACCTTCGACCGGTACGATACGTTGATCTTTGACGGACTCTCCTCCAAGGGCGTCAGTCTGGTCCACAAATCTTCCGGCCACGGCGTGCATATGGAATTTAACGATTTCCCGATGATCGCTTTCTGGACAATGGCAAATGCAAACGCGCCTTATATCTGTCTGGAGCCTTGGCATGGCTGCGCGGCGTATGACAACGAAAGCGGCCTGTTCGAAGACAAGCCGCACTGTATCGTTCTGAGCAGCGGGGAGAGCAAGTCCCTACGGTATACGGTCAGCTGCCTGCGCTGACAGACCTCGTCCATTGCAGCGTTTTGTGACAAAAAGCGAAGGCGCTCTTAACGGGCGCCTTTATGATATGTTTCTTTTATGATATGGTTTTTTTATAATATGGTTCTTTTCTAATCGATTAAAAAATCATTCAAATTTTCTGTCATACAGCAAGGCGGCAATGAGTACAACAAAGCAGGAGCCTGCGTTATGTACCAAAGCGCCTGTCGTCGGCGTCAGCACACCCAGAACGGAAAGCGTAACGGCAATGAAATTGATGCACATCGATAAGGTAATGCTGAATTTGATCGTCCCTACCGTTGCGTTTGACAATCGTTTGAGGTATGGGATCTTTGAAATGTCGTCGCTCATCAAAGCAATGTCCGCCGCCTCCACGGCAATATCGCTTCCCATGCTTCCCATTGCGACGCCGACGCTTGCAGTTTTCAGCGCCGGAGCGTCGTTGACGCCGTCCCCGATCATACATACCTTTCTGTTTTCAGCCTGCAGCATTTCTATATTTTTTACTTTTTCTTCGGGCAGAAGCTCCGCACGGATCTCAGAAATACCGACCTGCTTTGCAAAATAATCCGCGGTCTTTTTATGGTCTCCGGTAAGCAGCACAGTACGGGTATTCATGGCGGCCAGCCGGGAAATCATTGTTTTGGCTTCCGGGCGCAGAACGTCGGACAGCGCTATGATTCCAATACAGCGTTCTCTGTCAGCGACAAGAACAGACGCCTTTCCTTCCGTATGCAGCCGCTCCAATCCAGGTCGAACCGGCGGTCCGATTATAATTCCATTTTCTGATAAAAATTTTTCATTCCCGCAATAAAATTCCCGGCCGTATACTACGGCATAAATCCCTTTTCCTACAAACATTTTGAAATCAGACGATTCTGCAATGGGAGCGTCTTTTTCTCTTGCCGACGATACGATCGCTTTCCCTAACGGATGTTCGCTTTTTGCTTCCACGGAAGCGGCAATAGAAAGCAATTCCGCTTCCGACACATATTTATCAAATGAGGATATATCGCTGACTTCCAGCCGTCCAAAGGTAAGCGTGCCTGTTTTGTCAAAAGCGATCGTATCTACTTTTCCCATTTTTTCAAGCGCTTCGCCGGATTTAATGATAACGCCGTGTTTTGTCGCCTGACCGATCGCCGCCATAACGGCGGTCGGCGTCGCCAGCGCCAAAGCGCACGGGCAGAATACGACGAGAACCGTAACGGCCCGAACGATATCCTGTGTGACAAATCCTGTAATGATCGCGATCATCAGAGCGGCAGGAACAAGCCAGCTTGCGCATTGATCCGCGATGCGCTGCATGGAAGCCTGTTTCTTTTCCGCTTCCTGCACCATGCGGATCAGCTTCTGCAGAGAGCTGTCCTCTCCCACTTTTACGGCGGAAATATCGATCGTTCCGAACCGGTTGATCGTTCCGCAGAATACGTCTTCTCCGACGCTTTTGTCTACCGGAAGAGATTCTCCCGTCATAATTGACTGGTCTACGGAAGTCTCTCCGTCTATGATCGTTCCGTCGACGGGAATGGTTTCTCCGGGGAGCACGCGCAGAATATCGCCGAGACGGATCGCTTCCGCGTCGATCATGATCTCCTCGCCGTTTTCGATTTTCCGTCCCTGCGCCGGCGCAAGGCTAAGTAACTGTTTCAGCCCTTTTTTCGCCCGGTTGGTCGTCATATCCTCCAAAATAGCGCCCAGCGCCATAATAAAAGCGACCTCTCCCGCGGCAAACAAGTCTCCGATCGCAATCGCGGCAAACATGGCGATACAGATCAGCAGCGCGGAAGATATCTTGCTGATACCGGGATTATGAATGATCCGCCAGATTGACAGATACAGCAAAGGAACGCCGCTGATAACGATCGTTGCCCATGCGGGATCGACGGGAAGGTTCACTCCGATTCCCGGCAGGACAAAGCTAAGCGCTAAAAAGACGGCGCCGATCATCGTCATAGGCAGACCTGCAAGGAAATCGTTTATCTTTTTTAACATATCACATTCTCCATTCCGAAGCGTAGCGTAGGAATCGCGCAATCGAAGTTCGCGCAGGCGACTTCGGTTGTCGCATCAAGGCTCATTTGCGACGCTTCGGCGCAAAGAGCCGTGTACAAAATCAGCTCATCAGTGTGATTTTGTACACTATCCCCTCCTTTGAAAGCGGTTTTCTTGACTTAACACCGTTTTTCCGTATAATAAATTCCATAGAAAACAATTTGTTCTGTTTTTATGATAGAAAATTCCGGGGAAAGAAACAAGAGATAATTGACATGATATGTTCTGTACCGAACATATCGAACCATTTGTTCGGAGGTATTATATGGACAGAAGGCAGCAGAAAACAAGAGCCGCCATATTTCAGGCGTTTATCGAATTGCTTGCAAGGAAAAGCTATACGCGGATTACCGTGCAGGAGATCATCGATCTGGCGAATGTGGGACGCACGACCTTTTACGCGCATTTTGAAACAAAGGACGACTTGCTGAAGGCATTATGCGAAACATTATTCGGTCATATTATCAGCAGCGCGGCGGACTGCGTCCACACGCACGGGCTGTATTCGGACGGAAATGCGCCGGAATCTGTCTTTTGCCATCTTTTACAGCACTTGCAGGAGAACGATCATAATATTCTGGATCTGCTTTCCTGCGAAAGCAGTGAAATTTTTCTGCGCTATTTTAAAGACAGCCTTAACGAATTAATACAGACGCAATTTGTTAAGCAAGGCAAAATCGGCGGCACAGACATCCCGCAGGATTTCTTAATCAATCACATTTCCGGCAGTTTTGTTGAAATGGTACTATGGTGGGTAAAAGGACGTATGAAACAGACGCCTGAACAATTAGACCTTTATTTCCGAGCCGTTATCGAGCCGATTTTGCTTTTTACATACAGGGAGATATGAGCCAAGTGGTTTTTCATGTCGCGCCGCAGTTCCTGATATCCGCATAAATATCCTATATTTCCGCGGTCTCTCTGCGCATCTGACGCACTTGATTTTCCAGAGCCATGCGCCCGCTAATCTCATAAACGCATGGGCAACGGCTTGAAGCAAAAGACGGTTTATGCTAAGATGAGATTACAAAATTTCATCTGATTTATAGATAAAACGAAAGGATATATGGAGCATTTGGAAAAAATAGTAGTTTTAATCGACGCAGATAACACTCAGCTCCCCAAGCTTGAAGATGTGATACGGGAAGTGTCTACACATGGACGCATCGTGGTAAAAAGAGCTTATGGAAACTGGAAAAAGGAGGCTCTGAAAAACTGGGAAAGCGAGTTAAATCGTCTCGCCATCAAAGCAGAGCAGCAATTCGACTATGTGCCGGGGAAAAACGCAACCGATATGGCGTTAGTCATCGACGCTATCAATTTGCTGCACAAGGGTTTGTACGACGCGTTTGTGATCGTTGCAAGCGACAGCGACTACACTCCGCTTGCAATCAACCTGCATGAATCGGGCGTATATGTCATGGGAATCGGCGAAAGGAAAACTCCCGAATCATTCAGAAACAGCTGCGACGAATTTGTTTTTCTGGAAAATATATCCGGCAAGGTGCAAAAATCCGAGCCCGTAAACAATAATACCGCGTTCAAAGATCCCATAAAGACCAAAGCGGCGGAGCCTGTAAGCGAAGAGAATGAAGATATCGACTCCATTCATAACCTGTTAAAAATTGCGTCCGACAAGTATCAGGACGATGAAGGTTACGTTAATGTAAGTTCGGCCGGTCAATATATCAAAAGAGTAAAACCCGATTTTGACGTAAGAACGTTCGGTTATATTAAGCTGACAAGCCTGATCAAGGCTTTTCCCGAAAAATATGCCATAAAAAGATATCCCGGAAAAGGAAAGGTCACGATCATTGCGTACAAATGCATAGAAAATTCCAAATCAGACTTAAACCGCGCGGACTCGTCCGGCAGCAAAACGTTTCATAAACGCAAAAAACACAGGATCAGGAATCCGAAATAAGATTCCTGATCCTGTTTTATGTTATCATATGATTTCGCTGCGGTATTGCCTGATCTCCGCATATGATTTATTCTGAATCGCCGCCTGCGCGGCAGCGCGATCAATAGGCGCAATCAAGATCGTCCGCTTTGTTTTGCATACTATCCTTTTATTTCATTCAACATAAGGCGGGCATAAACTTAGCAAACAAATATAATCCCTCCGAACCCGCAGTAACTTCATGAGGAATACCCGCCTGCATGACGGATATTGTACCGGGTTCATACGGAATAACTCTGCCTGCATTTACGCATTGCCCATAGCCTCTTATCACTTCATGCGTTTCCAGCTGAGTTTCATGGATATGATTTCCAATACTGCAACCGGGAGCAATCCGCACCAAATGGTAACTGAACTTCCCGTCTGTGTCCTTTGCCGTAATGATATGCTTCAGTTCCACGCCTTCAAATGTCGGATGCTTTGACCATCCAATTCCGGCAAAATCAGCCTCCTTTTCCGGCAAAAGTAATTTTCCATTGTTAAACAATTCAAATGTATCCATCCTGCACCTCCGTTAAAATATGTGATCTGTTTTGTGTTTCAATCATATTCTCCGGAAGCTCTCATGGCTTGTAAAAAATTGCCCTATGTACTCTGCCTTGTCTGCTTTTTTGAGCGGACGTATTCTGACGGGGATATCCCGACAATCTTTTGAAACGCCTTGTCAAAATGGCTCTGGTCGTAAAACCCCATTTCCACCGCAATCCTGCTGATCGTCTTTTCCTCATCCAGCATCCTCTGTGATTTCCTCACGCGGTTCTGGACGCAGAATTGATGCGGCGTCATACCAATACTATTTCTGAATTTTCTAATGAGATAATATTTGCTGACAAAAATATCCGCCGCCAATGTTTCTATAGAAAATTCCTGTTCCGGATGACTGGTAATTTTATCGGCCAGAATTTTTATGTCTGCATCCATCTCTTTCCGTTCGTTATCCCGCAGGCGGTAAACCTCCCGCACGGAAGCCAGCAATTTATCTCTCTGATCCTTTTCGAAAATCCCCTGCGCTGCCGCATCCCCTGACAATTCCCGCAAAATTCCTTCTGCTGTCTTTAAATCGCACTCCTCTACAAAAGCAGTTCCTATACACATAGACAGCAGCCGCGCATCTCTTCCCTGGCTCACAGAATGTACGGCATAAGGCGGGACGATAAACATATCCCCTCTATAACACGCCATTTCCCTGTTTTCTAAACAAACGCTAACCGTTCCCTGCATGACTACCGATACGACATAATGCCTTACATGGTTATGAGAGTCAAAACGCTTATCAATATTCTCTGACAATACGAACTCGATTGGGTATTTGTCACATTGATAATATCGCATACTTCTTTCACTCCTGTCATATCTATAGAATATTTCCCCGAACTTTCCACTCGTTCCTCCTATAAAATTCCGCTAGCGCCGTATATGGGATTTCAGATTTTCTTTTTTACCCAATGACACGAAACAACTGATTTGCAGAAATGGAGAATCCCAAACCTATGTTTTTCAGTATGCTCCATTTGACAGGTTCGGGGGAATCTGTTACAATAATGACACATAATATTGCAATAATGACGCAAAAGGGTACTGCCGATAGACGGTCAGCCCAATTCAGATGACTTTACAAGAAAGTGACCTTACCTTTGGACGGGGCGGTCACTTTTTTGTGTGGTCAATATATGCAATCAAAATCGTCACAATAATTCCAAGAATCATCAGTACGATGGAGAGCAGTTCAAAGTCACTCATAAAGCAAGCCCTCCTTTCCCAGATTTCCCTGCTTCTGAAAATCAGCCTGTAGGGATTTCTATGTATCAAAGATACATCGTAATCAGAGGGTTCAGTCCCTCTGTTGAAGGACCGACCGCCTACCCGTTATGGCAGTACCCCATAAATGCATTTTAGCAGAAAGCATAGGGTGGTACAAGACCGCCCGACATATTTTCTCATTTTGGGGAAGTATTTTAGGTACTTCTTTTTTCTTGTAATATATTTGTATGTTTCACATAATAAAGACATATAGAAAGTGATACCATGACACCATTAGCAGCAGTAGATATTATAGTGAATAATAGAAATTATGATTATACGGAAAAAGATACTTTTAATGCACTTTATCAGGAATTGGCAAAAGGGATACAAAACAAAAATCCCACTACCTATATTTCTATAGATAGTGGGACGAAAATCTTATATCAGCATACAAGCCTCTCCTTCAATGCCATTCCACTGATTATGCTGTAGGTATGCACCATAATTTTTCTATATTCTTTTGCTTTCCCAAAGTCCGGCTTTATACGAAACAAACAGCACTCGCCTACTTATTGGCAATCGCCGCCTGTGCCGCCGCCAGTCTTGCGATCGGTACGCGGAACGGTGAGCAGGATACATAGTCCAGACCGATCTTATGGCAGAACTCTACGGACGAAGGATCGCCGCCGTGCTCGCCGCAGATACCGCAGTGAAGCGACGGACGTACGTTTCTTCCCTTCTCGATCGCGATCTCCATCAACTGTCCGACACCGGACTGGTCGAGCTTTGCAAACGGATCGTTCTCAAAGATCTTAGCCTTGTAGTATGCCTCCAGGAACTTGCCTGCGTCGTCGCGGGAGAAACCGTAAGTCATCTGTGTCAGATCGTTCGTACCGAAGCAGAAGAATTCAGCCTCTTTTGCGATCTCGTCCGCAGTCAGAGCCGCACGCGGAATCTCGATCATCGTACCGATCTCATATTTCAGGTTGACGCCGGACGCTACGACTTCAGCGGCAGCCGTTTCCATAACGATCTTCTTTACGTACTGGAATTCCTTTACGTCTCCGGTCAGCGGAATCATGATCTCCGGCATTACGTTCCAGTCAATATGCGCTTTCTGTACCTTTACCGCCGCGCGGATCACAGCCTTTGTCTGCATTACCGCGATTTCAGGATATGTAATGGTCAGACGGCAGCCTCTGTGACCCATCATCGGATTCATCTCTTTCAGAGCTTCGATAATGTTATGGATCTCCTGTACGGTCTTTCCTTTTGCCTGCGCCAGCTTCTCAATATCGGCTTCCTCCGTCGGAACGAATTCGTGAAGCGGAGGATCCAGGAAACGGATCGTAACCGGATTGCCTTCCATCGCCTCATACAGCTTTTCAAAATCGCTCTGCTGCAGCGGAAGAATCTTATCCAGTGCTTCTTCTCTCTCTTCCTTTGTATCGGAACAGATCATTTCACGGAATGCGTCGATACGGTTGCCTTCGAAGAACATATGCTCCGTACGGCACAAACCGATACCTTCCGCGCCAAGCTCGCGGGCTTTCTTTGCGTCATGCGGCGTGTCGGCGTTTGTTCTGACTTTGAGCTTTCTGTATTTATCGGCCCATTCCATGATACGTCCGAATTCGCCTGCGATCGTTGCCTCTACCGTGCGGATCGCGCCGTCGTAAATATTTCCGGTCGTACCGTCGAAGGAAATAATATCGCCTTCATAATAAGTCTTTCCGCCGAGCTTGAAGCATTTGTTCGCCTCGTCCATTACCATTTCGGAACAGCCGGATACGCAGCAGCTTCCCATGCCGCGCGCAACGACAGCCGCGTGAGATGTCATACCGCCTCTGGCAGTCAGAATACCCTGCGCCGCCTTCATGCCTTCGATGTCCTCCGGCGAAGTTTCCAGACGGACAAGAACTACCTTCTCGCCTCTCTGCGCCCAGGACTTTGCATCCTCCGCTGTAAATACGATCTTGCCGCAAGCCGCGCCGGGCGCTGCGCCGAGCGCTTTTCCGATCATCTTAGCAGTCGCGAGCGCGTCTTTGTCAAACTGCGGATGAAGCAGTGTATCCAGATTTCTCGGGTCGATCATCGTAACCGCTTTTTCTTCATCAATCATTCCCTCGTCTACCAGATCGCACGCGATCTTCAGCGCCGCCTGCGCCGTTCTCTTACCGTTGCGAGTCTGCAGCATATACAGATGTCTGTCTTCGATCGTGAACTCCATATCCTGCATATCTCTGTAATGATCTTCCAGCTTATTGCAGATATTGACAAACTGCTCGTATACCTCCGGCATAACCTCTTTGAGCTGATCGATCTTCTGCGGCGTGCGCACGCCCGCTACGACGTCCTCGCCCTGAGCGTTCATCAAAAATTCGCCCATCAGCTTCTTCTCGCCCGTCGCCGGATTTCTTGTAAACGCGACGCCCGTGCCGGACGTTTCGCCCATATTACCGAACGCCATCATCTGTACGTTGACCGCCGTTCCCCACGAATACGGGATATCGTTGTCTCTGCGGTAAACGTTCGCGCGGGGGTTGTCCCATGAGCGGAATACCGCTTTGATCGCTCCAATGAGCTGTTCCTTCGGATCGGTCGGGAATTCCTCGCCGATCTTCTCTTTATATTCCGCCTTAAACTGATCCGCCAATTCCTTCAGATCTTCCGCAGTCAGGTCAACGTCCTGCGTTACTTCCTTTTTCTCCTTCATCTGGTCGATCAGCTCTTCAAAATATTTCTTGCCGACTTCCATAACGACGTCCGAATACATCTGGATAAAGCGTCTGTAGCAGTCCCACGCCCAGCGCGGATTGCCGGATTTTTCAGCGAGCACCTCTACGACCTCTTCGTTCAGACCGAGGTTCAGGATCGTGTCCATCATACCCGGCATGGAAGCTCTTGCTCCCGAACGTACCGATACGAGAAGAGGATTCTCTTTATCGCCGAATTTCTTTCCGGTGATCTCTTCCATCTTCGAGATATGCTCCATGATCTGCTCCATGATCTCGTCGTTGATCTGTCTGCCGTCTTCATAGTACTGCGTGCAGGCTTCCGTTGTGATCGTAAAGCCCTGCGGCACCGGCAGTCCGAGATTCGTCATTTCAGCCAGATTGGCGCCTTTTCCCCCAAGAAGGTTGCGCATATCGGCGTTTCCTTCCGTGAACAAATACACCCACTTTTTCATTATGCCATTCCTCCATATTATATTGATATTGGTACTTTTAGTATATCCTATCTGTCCTCAAATTGAAACCTTTATTTATCGTCTCTGCAAACAAAACGCCGGTCGTTCACATATTTTTTCAGTTATGCGTTGACTTTTTATTTCCTGCTATTATACAATTTCTACAGAATACCGGAAGGGCTTTGCAGGAAACGTTTTGTCTCTCCTGAAACGCCTGTCAGATTCCGGAAAATAAATCGATCGGAGGCGGCTTCATCGTATGCGTCAGATAATTTCCGTACTTGAAATGGTTTTCCCCGTTATTTTTATGCTTTACATCGGCTATTTGTGCCGTGTCAAAAACGTTTTTTCCAAAGAAGGGCTTGCCGGAATCAAAAGCGTGATCTCAACGATCGCTCTTCCCGTCGTTCTTTTTCAGGCGTTTTACGCGACCGAATATACGCTGAGCAGTCTGTTCATCCTGATCGTTATTTTCACCGGATGCTGCCTGTCCCTCGCGGCGGGACGTCTGCTCGGCCGTTTTTTCCCAGACTCCAGACTCATGCCCTACCTGATGGCTGGCTATGAGGTCGGTATGCTCGGCTACGCGCTGTTCGGTCTGCTGGCGGGCAGCGACAATCTGTCCTATATGGTCACGGTCGATCTCGGTCAGGTCATCTTTGTTTATACGGTTTTCCTGACTCTGCTCAAAAGCGCGACGGGACACAAGCCTTCTGCGAAGGAAATGCTGAAGGAAACGCTGAGAAATCCGGCGTTTCTCGGCATGTCGATCGGTCTGCTCTTCGGTGTGAGCGGACTCGGTAGGTTGATCGCTTCTTCTCCTCTCGGCGGCGTTTTTAACAGTACGATCGCGATGATCACCGCGCCGACCTCCGCCATGATCCTGATTATCGTCGGCTACGAGCTGTCCTTTCGCAGGGATATGTTCGCGCCCGTTCTCAAAACGATTCTCCTGCGCGTTGTCGTCCTCGGCGTCCTGCTCGTCGTTTCGTGCGCGGTTATTTTCTGCGTCGTGCCGTTCGATAAAAACCTGTTCATGGCGCTGATCCTTTTGTTTTCCCTGCCGGCTCCTTTCATCATTCCGCTCTATGCGGATGTGGAGTCCGAGGGCGTTTACATTTCAACGACGCTGTCCATGAATACGTTAGTTACTGTTTTGATTTTTATCATTTTATCCGTATATGCTTTGAGCTAACTTCAATCCTCTTAGCCCGATATTAGTCTGAAAAGCAAAAAAGGGAAGCGCTTCGTTCCATTCCGAAGCGCTTCCCGATTTTTATTATTTATATCCATACATGCCGGCAAACTGTCCGTTAGACTTTTATGCCGGTTCTGCTTCCGTTTACGGAACGATAATTTCAATCGCCTGCGGTCTGCTGACGATCTC
>JAGARW010000042.1 GCA_017621975.1 Lachnospiraceae bacterium
CACTGGTTCGATTCCGGTTCTGGGCACGTCATGCGGGTGTAGTTCAATGGTAGAACACCAGCCTTCCAAGCTGGATACGTGGGTTCGATTCCCATCACCCGCTTCTCACAGCAAAGCAGTTCGAGCGTGTGATGGGAAAGCAATCCTTATTGAAGCACACAACAATTTTATATGCGCGAGTGGCTCAGTTGGTGGAGCACGACCTTGCCAAGGTCGGGGCCGCGGGTTCGAGTCCCGTCTCGCGCTCTGAAAAAGTCTGGTATTTACCAGACTTTTTCTTTTTTTGAACTGCTTTTTTCTGTCAAGTCTCTTTGTCTGCGATCGTTTCTATAACATCCCAGTGTTTTGCGATCCCGCTCTGAAATTTTTAGCTTCTATCCTGTTTCATGGAGCGGTCTGCGGATGCTCTCTGCATTTACGTCTGGATCAATCGAGATAATGTCCGGTTGGAGAAGTGTTGTATTGCTTTTTGATTTCCATGACGACAGAACCGTCGCTCTGCGTTTCTTCCGACAGAATCTTGTACTGCGTTTTGTTTCTGTCGAGATGCTCCTTGTACTTTTTGACCTCATTTTGAACAAGTTTGACTGCGTAGTCGTGTCCCGCATCTTCTTTTAATAAGAAATGCAATGTCTGTGTGATGCAGGCTGCTTTTACTCTTTTCATAGTTTCACCGTCTTTCTTTTATTTATATTGATGCCTCTTGGCATAATATACGACTGCAATTTCAAAAAAATAAGACCTGCGCTCTGAATATAGTGAGCGAAACAGGTCTTTGCGTTTGCTATTATGATTACAAGCTGATTATAGTATAACATTTTTTGAGTTTTCGGGTAAGCAAAAGTTGAAAAAATAGTAAACTTGATTTAGCATAAAATTGGGTGGGGAAGAAAATGTTAAAGAGAAGACGAAAACAAATAGAAATAAGATTCATATTGTCAATGATCGGAATCTTTTGCGTATTTTCGGGCGTTTTATTCCTGCGGCTGCGTGGCGGCAGCATTGTCAGGGCAAAAGGAGAAGATTTGCTGCCCGAAGAGGCGGTTACATATCGTCAGGATGATATGAGATGGGCGGATGACAGGCTGGGCGATTCTGTTTTCACAATGAGGTCGTCGGGCTGTCTGGTAAGCTGTATTGCATCTGCGGTAAGCATTCAGGCGGACGAAGAGATAACGCCGGGTGAGCTGAACCAAATATTTTCGGAAAATCATGTGTATGACGGCGAAGGAAATATTCGGTGGGCGGCGATCGGACAGATGCCGGGATACTGTGCGGAGGTTTTTTCGGACGTATCGGGAACGGAAATCGAAGAATGTCTTGAGGCAGGGAATTATCCGATCGTACGCGTGCGCGTAAAAGGGCTGGGCAGCTTCCATTACGTATTGATTGTCGGAAGGCGGGGAGGGGAATATTTGTGTATGGACCCGTTGGAGGACGATCTGACAACATTGTCGGATTATGGAAACAGAGCGTATGCGGTCCGGCTTGTATATTGGGAGAAACAATAACGCTCTGTTTGATCCGGTACTGCGCATTATTGACGAAACGATAAGTCTGTGCTGATTTTTCGATAAAAATACACCGCCGTAATCAGGGAAAGCGTATCCACGATAGGCTGTACGGTCATGCAGCCATAAAGAGGAATCAGACTGTCCATTAGAAATAACAGCGGAATGTCCAATACGCCTTTACGGAGAATGGAGCAGACGAGAGATTCCTTCGCTTTGCCCATCGCCTGAAATTGAATAATCATGGGATAACACAAGGACATCATTGGCATAGCCACTACCATAATCCGCAGAAACCGCGCGCTGTATGCGATCGTCGCCGCATTGCCAATAAATAAGCCTGTTAAATGTGAGGCAAATATTTCATAGATAGTAACGCACAGCATAGAAAAGCCAAATGATATGCCGCATCCGAATATAAACGCGTCGTGCCGGCGTCTCTGGCTGCCTGATGAAAAGTTGTATGCTAAAAGAGGCAGCAGCCCGTTTGCGACGCCGATTGAAAAATATAAAGGAAGCTGATCTAATTTTTTTACGATACCAAGCGCTGCAACCGCTTCTGTTTCGTAGCCCGATACAAATTTTGAAAGCGCTGCGACCGCTACTACGGTAAGCGCATATTGGACTGCGGACGGAATACCGACTGTCACAATGTTCCCAATGTATTTTTTGAAATATTTTAGACTTTTCGGGTTAATATTGATCGTAGTAGTTTTATGCTTTACGCAGATATAAATAAGGAAAAACAGAGCGGCAGCCGTATTGGATAGGGCGGTAGCGATGCCTGCGCCGATCGCGCCCATGCCGAAAAAACGGGGAAGTACAAAAATAGGGTCTAAAATAATATTAGCTGCGCCTCCCGCGGAAACGCCGAATGCGGCAATGACTGCATTTCCTTCCGCACGGAGCAGGTCGGCAAGCAGCACGTTTAATATTGTTCCGGCGCCGCCAATGATAATAACCCATTTTGCATAGCCGAAAGCAAGACCGTAGGTGGCTTTGGTTGCGCCGCATAAATGCAGGATCGGTGAAGCCGTAAGACGGAACAGCGCAGAAAACAGGATGGCGCATATAAGACCGCACCAGAATGAAATAGAAGAAACTCTTTTTGCCTTTGCTTCATCCTGCTGTCCTAAGGAACGCGCCATAAGGCTTGCGCCGCCTACGGCGAATAAATTGGAAACGGCTGTCAGCATGATAAAAGAAGAAGCGGCGACTGTGATTGCCGCCGTTTGGCGAGGCTCGTTCAGCATACCGACAAAATAGGTGTCTGCTAAGTTGTAGATCAGCATGATCATCTGGCTTATGACAGAAGGGACGATCTGCTTTAGGACAGCATTTTTGACGGGCATTTTTTCAAATAGAAATGTCTTATCAATCTCCTTTTCCATTTTCTGTTTCTTCCTTTCCGTTATTTTTATAGTTTCATATGCGATACCGTTTGTACAGATATTATATTTTATTTACCAATCATTCCCTGTAGAATCCTAAAATGTTACGTGTTAGTATTATTTTTGTAATAAATCTGTAACATTTAAGGAGGAAAAGTAATGAAAAAACAAATATTAGTATCAGCAGCGATATTGACAGCAGCAGCGGTCGGAAGCGCACCATTGACTTCCTATGCCGCGGAAGCGGGAAGGACGCAGGCGTCGTCCGGCAGATGTTATAAGGTATATACAGGCAAGGGGATTGCAAGCCTGTCCCAGACATTGAAAGAGCTTGGCATTACGTTTGGAAATAGCGGAGACCTCTGCCCGGACGTGGACAAACCGGAGACAGACGCGCCGGAAATAAGCAAACCCGAAATGACGCCGCCGGAGGCGGAAAAGCCGGAGACGGGAAAGCCGGAGACGACGCCGCCTTCAGATGCGCCGGAGACGGAAAAGCCGGAAGCGACGCCGCCGACGGCAGATAAGCCGGAAACGGAAACGCCCGATGCGGATGCGGTTACCGCCGCGGAGCAGGTCGTGGCTCTCGTCAATGCGGAACGGGCAAAAGCCGGACTTTCCGCGCTTACGATCGATGCTGACGTGACGGCGGCGGCAAACGTAAGAGCGAAAGAGATCAAGCAGAGCTTTTCCCATACGAGACCTGACGGCAGCAGCTTTAGCAGCGCGCTGAAGGAGCAGGGCGTATCGTTCCGTGGCAGTGGAGAAAATATTGCGTGGGGACAGAAGTCTCCCGAGCAGGTTATGAACGGCTGGATGAACAGCGACGGACATAGGGCGAATATTCTGAATAAAAATTATAAAAATATCGGCGTGGGATATTATCAGGATGAAAACGGCGTGAATTACTGGGTGCAGGTGTTTACGTATTAAATTCGAAGATAATAGAGATATAATACCATGTTCTTACCGAAAAAAAGCATGACAGAAGAGAGAACCTGCTTTATAATGGGTACTATGCGGGCACAACTGCGAAATTTGCGTGTCCGCTGTGTAAATGCTTGGTATGGTGATTAAAATGAACGGAAAAGAACAAAACAGAACATGGTTCCTTCGGGGAATGAAAGACGGCGTGCCGATCGCGCTCGGTTATTTCGCGGTGGCGTTTGCGCTTGGGATCGCAGCAAAAAAAGCGGGAATGAGCGCGGCTCAGGCAGGCGCGATGTCTGCGCTGATGCTTGCCAGCGCAGGACAATATGCCGCGATTACAGTCATTGCGTCGGGAGGCGGATACATACAGATGGCAGTGACGACGCTGATCGTCAATCTGCGGTATCTGCTGATGTCATGCGCATTGTCGCAGAAAGTAGCGCCGGGTATGAAAATGCGCCACCGCTTTTTAATGTCTTACCCGGTTACGGACGAGATATTCGGAATCGCGATGTCAGTGGAAGGCAGGCTGAATCCTTTTTATAATTATGGGGCTGCGGCGGTCGCGGCGCCGGGGTGGACGGCAGGCGCTTTCCTTGGAGCAGCAGCAGGCGCGATCCTGCCGCAGCGGGTAGAAAACGCACTCAGCGTTGCGCTGTACGGTATGTTTCTTGCGATCATTATCCCGGCTTCAAGAAAAAATAAAGTAGTGGCGGGCATTGTAGCCGTTTCTATGCTGTGCAGCTTTCTGTTTACAAGGCTGCCGGTTCTGCGGGAGATTTCTTCCGGTATGCAGATCATTTTGCTGACGGTCGTCATTGCCGGGGCGGCGGCTTATTTCTTCCCGGTGCGGGAAATGGAAGAGAACGGAGGAGATGAAAATGAATCATAGCATTACCGTTTACCTGATTGTAGCGGCGGTAACGATCTATCTGATCCGTGTGCTGCCGATGACATTGATCCGGCGGGATATTAAAAATCCGCTGATCCGTTCTTTTTTGTACTATGTGCCTTATGTGACGCTTGCGGTCATGACCTTTCCGGCAATCCTGTCGTCTACCGGCAGTACGGTCTCCGCTTGGGCGGGTCTTTTGACGGGAATCGTACTTGCCTATGTGGACGGGAATTTATTCCGGGTTGCGATCTGCTCCTGTATTGCCGTATATTTGGCAGAATTGTTTTGGCATTAAGGAAAAAGTGTAGTATACTAAAAGCAGGACGGATTTCAAGATTTGCAGCGCACAGCCCTGCGGGCTGGATCATAAAACGCGCGCAGAAAAGGAGACTATGATGGATCGGTTTACAGAAAAGAAACGCTCCCTTTTGTTCGGGCTGCCGTTGTCGTTCACGACTTATATCATTGATGAAGAATTGCTTCGTAAAAAAGAAGGTTTTTTGAGCCTGAAGGAAAATGACTGCTACTTGTATAAAATTCAGGACGTGACGCTGCAAAGATCGCTGATCGAGCGGCTTTTCGGGCTTAGTACGATCGTCTGCCATACGGGCGATACGACGGATCCGGTGTTGGCGCTTTCCCATATCCGCAATGGAGAAGAGATCAAGAAGTATCTTGTGAAAGTATCGGACGAAGAAAGACTGAAACGGCGGACGATCAATACGCTGAATATTACGGCGGACAACATAGACGACGATTTATAAACGGCAGAGGCTTTCCGAAAGAGAATTTCGGAGAGCCTTTTTGGAAAGGAAACCGGATTGGAAAAAGCATATAAACTGGAATTTACAAATGAACAGACAGACGGTCTTTGCGTGAACTGCTGCGGCTGCTCCCGGACGGAGCCGCTGCATAGCTTCGGCCCCGCGCTCAAACCGCATTTTTTGATTCATTACGTATTGAGCGGCAAAGGGAAATTTTCCGTTCAAAATCAGGAATACAATTTGGAAGCGGGAAGCGGTTTTTTGATCGAGCCGGGAGAGCTTGCTTTTTATCAGGCGGATGAGAAGGAACCGTGGACGTATGTGTGGGTTGGCTTCAGCGGAAGCCGGGCGGCGGAATATATGGCGAAAATAGGATTATCGGGTAAGCATCCCGTATTTTGCGCAGGCAGGCAGGATGCGCTTTACGCCTGCGTCCGCAATATGATGGAGCATAATACGTCAAGCATTGCGAACGATTTGCGGAGAAACGGCGAGCTTGCGGTGTTTTTGTCTCTGATTGCGTCCGAGACGCCGGCGAAGGAGGCGGACGATGCGGATAAGGCGAATATATATGTACAGAAAGCGATCGGTTTTATCCAAAGCAATTACTGCAATCCGATCAAGGTGACGGATGTGGCGGATTTTGTCTGTGTGAACCGGAGCTACCTCTATACGCTGTTCGAGCGTTCGATCGGCATGCCGCCGCAGAAGTTTTTGTCCGCTTACCGTATTACGAAAGCGGCGGAGCTTTTGCAGACGACGGATATTCCGATCGAAAGTATTGCCCTTTCGTGCGGTTATAATGACGCGCTTGTATTTACAAAGGCATTTAAGCAGGTCAAGGGGATTTCGCCGTCTCTTTACCGGAAGGAGCTGAAAAGCGGAGGCGGCAGGCACGACAAGGAGCAGCTTTTGCAGATCGAAGCTTTCATCCGGCGGATCGGCAGTGAAGAGGAACATAAAATCTAACATTTTCACAGGTATAGACAACAAAGAAGGCATTTCCCATATAAGAGAAGTATGATATGATGTACATAAAGACAGCAGGGACGGCGCGGGAGCGGCGGAGGAATTGCTGTAAGGCGGAAATGATAAGAAAAAAGAGAAGGAGAAGGGGATATGAAAGAACAGGTATTACAAAAATTCGAAGAACTGTACGGCAGTGCAGAAGGTGTGAATGTGTATTTTGCACCGGGACGCGTCAACATGATCGGTGAACATACTGACTATAACGGCGGGCATGTTTTTCCGTGCGCATTGACGATCGGCACTTATATGGCGGCGAAAAAGAGAGCCGACAGAAAGCTGCGTTTCTATTCGCTGAATTTTGACAAGCTGGGCATTCTGGAATCTTCGATCGACGGCATTAAGCCGGAAGAAGCGGCGGAGTGGACGAATTATCCGAAGGGCGTTATGTGGGCGTTCGACGGCAAAGGGTATCATATGGACTGCGGTCTTGACATCGTTCTTTATGGAGATATTCCGGCAGGATCGGGACTTTCCTCTTCCGCATCCCTGGAAGTCGTAACGGGATATATGCTCAGAGACTTGTATGGCTTTGACGTAAGTAATGTTGACATCGCGCTGCTTGGGCAGTATTCCGAAAATAATTTCAACGGCATGAACTGCGGTATTATGGATCAGTTCGCTTCCGCAATGGGCAAAAAGGACAATGCCATTTTCTTAAATACGGCGGATCTGTCTTATGAATATGCGCCGCTCGTATTGGATGGGGCGAAGATTCTCATTACAAACAGCAATGTAAAGCATAAGCTTGTGGATTCCAAATATAACGAGCGCAGAAACGAATGCGAGACGGCGCTGAAGGAACTGCAGGAAGTGATCGGTATTAATACGCTCGGCGATCTGACACAGGAGCAGTTTGAGACGTACCAGTCTGCGATCAAGGATGAG
>JAGARW010000043.1 GCA_017621975.1 Lachnospiraceae bacterium
ATTTCAACAGCAGAACGTCACTCCGGCATTCTCCTCCGATCAGCATTTCCCCTGTTTCCTGAATTGCCTGCCCTATCACCTGTTGGTATGTCTGGCTTGCTATATAAAAAATCATTTCTTCTCTCCTCTTCCATCTTAGGTATCAATATCTGCCGTGATATTTTTCTAACTGACAATTTTGTCCTTTCGGAAAACTCCTGTAACTTTTCTTTCATATTTTCCGGAAGATATACCTGTATATAGGTTTCCAATTTTTCAGGTTCCGCAAATGGTACAAAAATTCCCTTTTCATTCATGCGCTCAAATTCAGGAATCCCCTCTTCTAACAGCATTCTAATTACAGTTGCCTTTCCTATTCCCCTTTTTGACGCCAACTCATTTACTCTCAAAAATTCTTTCTCTGTAAATGGTATATTAATAGCTTTCTTCATCCTCCGCTCCATTCTCCATATTCAAAAATTCCTCCAACGTAACTCCATCCTGCATACTGTAAATTTCATATATAGCGCCTATAACTGCTAGGACAAGGCATATTGCTATCATTAAAATATTGTTCAATCTCCTGTCTTTCATCTCTTTCTCCCTTATCCGAAGCTCCAGAAATTCTTTGCCTCGCTGAAAACAACGCTTGTTTTAAACTTATCCGTTCCATATTTCTTAAAATTTTTTTTATTAGGATCGTTGACAAGAAAATACCCGTCCATCGTCACGCCGCGAAGTACAATGATATGACCGCCTTTTGTGAATGTCTTCGGTCCCATACTCGCTATGACCGGCTTGCCTGCCTGAAGGGCGGCAATTACATTTTTCTGACTTTTTCCAAGATTATTGCAGGAAACTCCCCAGTTCTTTGCGCATGCTGAGAAGATAGACCAACTACTTCCCTGTCCGGATACATAATATTTATTTCCCGTCCATTTCACGACGTCTTCCGGAGTCACTCTCTTCCCGGTCAAGCCGCTGATTACCATAGCGATCGACGTCGGAGCGCAGCCGGAAGAAGAGATCGTCCCGTTTCCATAACGCACATGCTTATAGTCGTTCTGATAATACTGGGGCAGACTGACGCCGCCCTCACGCGTGATCTCCTCAACCTGTAGCTCGCCATCTATGTATTCCCATGATTCGTCCGTCACAATATCGTTAGTGTTTAAAAAACTAACATAAAGATCGAAGGATGCCAAATACATGCTATGCGTTTTGCTGTCATCCGCAAAATATAAATCCGCTGCTTCTTCCGCCGATAAATTTTCATTCCAGATGTAATATACGTCATCAATCCGGTCGGACACATGTATCTTACTGATGCTTCTCAGGAAATCATGAAGGGTGTCCTTATCAAACGCTGCGGTTTTCCATCGGTGTACTTCAGATTCTGTGTAATTGATATATGCCAGAGAATACGACCAGTTGATATGATTAATTGTCGTTTTTACTTCTATATCGCACACTTCTCTCGCCGTTTCCCCAGAGCCGACCGTATGGGTATTTTCTTCGATCAGTTTTTCCTTGATCTCCTCTATCTCATCTTCAATCTCATCATAAACTTCTTCGTGTACTACACTCACGTTTTGAAATATATCTATTGCATATACGTCAAAATCATCATTGATAAGATTCCCCATAAAACAAGAAATCAGTTCCATCATAAGCGCTGACAAAAAGCAGATAACAATCAGGATACCGATTACAACCTTCAGTACTGCCTTGGTTGTCTTTTCCGGATGTCTGGCAGCATTCGCTGCTGTTTTAAGCAGCCATACCGGGACTGCCATTATCTGCCACCCGCCTTTCCAAACATCTGTAGAAACTTTTCACGCACAATAATATTTGCTTCCATCCGCACGCTTCCGGCAAAAAGGATTCCTCTTCCCCTTACCTTAGATGCGAGGATATTCTTTTCGCGCTCTGTCAGATGGAAAAGTTTTGCTGTTTCCTCAAGGTTCTTTCCGTCACACCCCATAATGAATTTGTAGCAGGCATTATCAATGATAGCCTGTCCCAAGCGCTTCACCTCCGGATCAAGGACGTCAACGACAGAATGCGTAATGAACATCAATCCTGATTCATACTTTCTCGTCCGTTTTGAAACGTTCCGCATAAATTTCAGTACTTCAATATATTCCGGATCTACAACAAGATACCCTTCGTCCACGCCAAGCTGTATCCTCTCGCTCCTGTCTTTTGCAATACGCTGCCAGCTCCACATAATCAGGTTCATGTACTGCGCGCGTTTCACATTATCATCCAGATCAAGCAGTTTGGAAGTATTCAGCACGACAAAGCTTGATTTCGGGTTGATCGTCGTAGGACCGTTCCAAATAAAACGGTCGGCTCCTCCGTGAATGGAATATAGGAGATCTAGCAGCTTATCATAAATATCCTTCCGGTAATTGCCGATTCCCTTTTCCTTCGACTTTTCTTCCACTTTTTTATAAAGGTCACTTATAATCGGGAAATCCTCATTTGCAAGCTGTGAAATATCTGTGTCCCAATCAATATGGAAATCGTTATACAGCTCGACCAGACATTTTTCCAACGCCGTTTTAATGCCGGAGGTAAAGTCCTTTTCTCCAAAATATAACTTAAAGAAAATACGGAGGTTCTGAATATGAAGCGCCATATCGGATACTCCATTTTCTTCATCATATTGGAGATAGTCCTCCATGTTCTCATCCGGTTGCAGATCTTCTTTTGTAATCCTTGGTGCAACCCTGATCTGCAAGGGATTGATTCGCCCCGTGCTTCCTCCCGCACAATCAATAATATCGCCCTGAATATCTTGATCTGATGCAAGATCAAGATATTCTTCCTCCGGATCCCATATAATAAATTTTGTGCCAAACGCAAGCTCCTTGATAAACATCGTTTTTAAAAAGGTAGATTTCCCGCTTCCCGGAAGACCGCTGATAAACCAGTTGCTGTTGACCCTGTCTGCATTACGCAGCCATTGGTTCAACATAATCAATTTCTCGTTCCTCGTCTTTGCAATAAAATAACCGCCTTCATCATTGACTCCGGAAGCTGCCATCGGAAATCCGCCGAAAAAAGAAGACGCCGGCATATTTCTTTCTCCCATATTGGCAACCCGCCTATCCGGAACTCCGTAAGGGGCTATACTTCGCAGTGCCAGCCCTTGTTTGTACTTCAGAACGCGGATATTAAAGCCATCCGTCCCTAACACTCCGCTGACACGCTTAATACGGTTCTCAAGTTCTTCTTTGTTGCTTGCCTGAATAAGCAGATTGATATTGATATAAGCAACGCTTTCACCTTGGTTCGTAAGGCGCTCGATCATATCCTTTAAATCTTTAATTCCTTTGTCAAGCCGCCTTCTCTCAGACTCTTCTTTTGCAATATCCATATCCGATTTCATTTCCGAAATTCGTTTATCAAAATAAGCGATCAGGCTGCTTGCCTCTGCATATCTGTACTCTACGATCGAATGTGTTCCTTCCAAATTGCAGATCGTTGACAGCCATCCATAATCCGCCCCTTCCGACGGGTATCTCGATACCGCATAGATTTTCCCGACATTGTCACCTACGTTTGCATAGGTATCGCTGAAATCAATTCCAGACGGCGTTATGACATTCAATATATGATGATTGATCTCATCCGGTTTTCTATCTCTTCTGTCCGTACGCATCGCTCTTACTCCTAATTCAAAATTTTCATAATATTTTCGTAAAGAAGATTATCCCCTATTGTGTCAAACGGAGCCTGTACCGGATTCCCGTATAAATTACACATTTTCATAATCTCCGCATCATGAAGTATCCTGCAATTAACGCCTACTTCAAAAAAGCGCTGTTTAAATTCTTCAAGCCGCTGCCTCACCTCTTCCTCCGCTTCCTTTTTCTCTCCTTCAATTTTTTTCCAGATTTCAATATAGTGATAATGGTCAAAGTTTTCGCCGTTAACAGAAAGTTCTGTTCCCTCTAACAGCATTTCTTCTAAAATATGCCGCTTGCCAATATCATCTGTCGCTCGATACTTCTGTTTTAGCATATTTTTATACCCGTCAAGATCAATCTCCCGAAACAGCGCCATATATACGAAGTCTTTCTTATCCGATTGAAAAGAAGCTGCTAAGCGGTTGGCTTTCGCCTTTCGCTCTTCTTGTGGAAGCAAGTCTAAATTTAATGGCGACACCTGTAGGTATCCGATCACATATCCATCGTTTGTATACAGAAAATACCTTTTAATGTCCTTTACATTAGTAAATTCATCCGCCCGCATCTGACGCGCTGTCTTTGTGCTTGTGGATTTCTTTTTATACTTCATCCGACGCATACCTTCCTTCGTAAATATTGTAATAATCATAAACAAACTTTTTTTGCGACTGGTAATGCTCTACGATATACCTCACCTTGTCAATTACGCTTTCATCAAATTTATCCCTGCGTATCAGCATGATTGTAACCGCCAAAATCATAATACCGGTAAAAAGCGACAAAAAAACGTTGCCGGTTCCAAAATACAGGCAGATAATAACCGCGACAGATACACCGAAAGATATAATTGTAGTCAATAGTTCCTTCGGACCGAACCCTGTTATATAATCATTTCTGTCAATTACATTGACAGGGAAATATAATTCCTTTTGTTCCATTCGTATGCTCCTCTCTTTGTCTGACTCTCTGAAGGGCTCCCGGCGCGCTTCAGCTTTAAAAATATCCGATTACAACCGAAATGACGGCGGCCACGCATACAATAACAACTCCGATCACAAGCTGCTTTTTTGCCGCTTTTTCATGAACTGGCTTGTCGTTATCATCTCCGAATTGGTATAAGATCAGTTCCTTTACAAAATGCCAAGAAGTTAAGCCTTCGCCTACCATTGCTGCTGGAGCTATAGCGCTTTTTATAAATGCTATTACTACATTTCCAATATCATTCATATTACCGGCGCCCTGAAGTGCGCTTAATTTTCCGGAAGCCCAATCAGAAAATGACATGATAGATATTGCAATAATACCCGCATACACCACCCGCTCCGCTTTTCGGCAGATCTCATTTAGACTTTTTTCTTCATTTCTGCCGTTTTGGAAGATCAATATGATCCGAAGCACCATACCGGCAGAAACCGCTCCCTGTATGGCATGAAGCAGCAGCTGTAATTCTGTTCTCATCTATCCCCTCCTTATAAAAGATGCTGCAATGAATGCAGCGCTATGTGCTGACTGACCCGCTATACGTCCAAGTCCACTGGAATAAACAAATCTTTCAAGCCATTTCGGCGTTATGATCGACAAATATAAAAAAGACAGCGCTACAAAGCAATGCATTAAGTCTCCCGCTATCAATATCTGTATGCTGAAGCGAAATAACAGTAATTGGAATGAATACCCGAATATTGTGACCAGATAAGCGGCAAAAAAAGCGTTCCACCGTTCTCTGCTTGGAGTAATAATGTCACCGGCGAATATAGGCGTCAGCAGCTTAAACAATACAAGCTCACCTCCACGTATTCCGGCTTTAAATATAAACACACAAACTCCAATGACATAGATAAGAAGCGCTACCAACAGGGCAAATTGTCCGCCTCCGCTGATCAGTCCCAATATCCCTTCTATAGCATTTTTATATTCCACCTCCGCGCTTCCGGTCAGTTCAGCCGTGGCTTTCCAGCCCCAGCCGCATAAAATAGAAATCAGAGAACCTGACGCCCAGGATACCGCCATAGACATAGAAAATTTAACAAGTATCTGCGTTGGATCCATATCAGGATCACCATCGGTTTCCGCTATGTAAGTAGTAAATATCTGTTTGCAAACCATACAGCCAAAAAATAAAGTGCTGATTCCCTGTATAAATAACAGACAGTTATTTACCCCTGCCAATTCGTTGCCAAGAGCCATTTCTTCTCCGATTTTATATATCTCTATAATCATCATTGTCAGCGCATCTACAAAAGAACTGATCGCTTCGCTTAAAAAATCCGTAAAATTCTGAAATAAGAAATTCATCGTTTTCCTCTTCTATGCTTGAAAATAGCTCAAAATTACAGTAATCAGTCCGCTGCTTGCCATAATAAGAGCTCCTACCGCCAAATTCCGCTTTGCAGCCTTTACATGCTTTGGTTTTTCGTCGTCTTCCCCAAATTGATATTTGAGTCCTTCCATTACCTCCAACACTCCAAGCACGACCGCTTCTATTACAAGCGACACTTTACCCGCATCCGTGGCAAGATTTAAAATTCCCTGTACAAGACTTGTACTCTCCAGACTTCCGCCTGACGAAGAACCGGATGTCGCCGCATAAACGCACATCCTGTATGACAGACATTGTGCAGCTGCCATTATCTTTAAGCCTTTTACCAATAACTTTCTTAATTTTTCTGAATCATTCATTGTCACTCTCTCCTTAATTTTATTATTATGATGAACTGCACCCGGTGCACTTTTACGGTTCCGGCGGCGGTATTTGCAGCCGTTCCATCTCCTGTGCCCTGCACTCGTCTGCAATCCGTTCCACCAGCTCTTTTGTCTCTGGATCGTACAGCGCGTCCATTCTCTGATAAAGCCCATGAATATCTTTCAGGCTGCGGCATCCTTCCGATCTGACATACAGCTTTCTCATATTCTCAATCAGGCTTTTGGTCGGCTGAAATCCATGCGCGCGCAGATCTCTTGCAATATCGCTTTTCTTAAACGCAGCTTCCGATTTTTTCGCCTGTTTTTGTTTTTCAGGCTTGACATGGGCGGTTTCTTTATGTATAGTGGTCTTGTAGTCAAGAGTTGTTAACGCCTTGGGCAATTGGAGCCCTATGACACGGAACAGTTCCTTGGCTATTTTATTGTCTATAATTTTTAATTCATTTCTAATTTCCGGTTTCAACAAGTATTCTTTTAAGTGTTCTTTTCCGTAAATGCTCTTTATTTCATTCACTAATTTCCCATTTACAATTTGTTCTCTCTGAACAGCAATCAATGTATAAAATCCATTCTTATCTTTATAATCACTTATTAAAACAATAGAATTTCTATTTTCATCCTTTGTAAGCAGTACGGGATTTTCTATTTGCGCCGGAAGATTCTCAATAAATTCCCTATCTATCTGATGCGCGCTTCTGCTTCCTCTCGGCTCACGGATGCACTTACGGAGATTACTTTGTTTCATCACCAACGGTAGTTTTTTTGCGCCAATGTTTACAATAATATCCGGCGTATTCCCAAGCTCTATTATCTGGAAACTTTTTAATTTTCCTTTATAAAATTTATCTATCTGCTCCAAATATTTCTGTTTTTCCATTTGTATTTTCCAAAATGCACCCGGTGCACTTTTACATAAAAAAAGAACATACCTTTGTGATATGATCTGTCATTTCCATTATTGTATTTATCAAAAAAACATGTTATAGTTGTTTTGTAAGTGGTACTAAGTTGTACCCCTTGCTGATAGTTGGTTTTAAAATAATCCGTCCAAGTTCTCAGGCTAGGGGCGGATTATTTTTTGTCATTATGACATATCTTGTAAACAAGACCTATAAGTGTAATTACAAATAATCCAATCTGGATCAGACTATCATATGTAACATACTGCATAGGCATCTCCCCCTTTCTCAAGGGGCAACCGTTCCCACCTTCTCAATATAACAGCTTTTTATGCTATATACAATGGCAAAACATATCTCTATATGTAATTTTCCAAAGTGCATCCGGTGCAGCTCACTCACATTTCAGTTCCGTCCGATATTCCTCGCTACCAGCACATATAAAGCGCGTCCAGTTCATCCCGGAGTCTTTTCAGTTCCGATTTTGTAACATCTTCCTGTCTGCCATGCTCTAAGTAACAGTCGATCATTGCCTGAATATCGTCAATTTCATAACGGCTCTCGATTATAATTTTGTCCCCGGTAAGTTTCATATTCCTTCCTCTCCGTTCCGTAAAATTTACAGCCATCCGATCTGTCAGTCAGATATTTTATTTTAAAAAGCTAAGCCTTTCTCCCGCCGCTTTCTGCGTTCCCGTATTATCTTCGGGCTCCTCCTGCATCTGATAATACTTCCATATCCCCCAAAGCGTCGGCTCCGGTATCGCATGCTCTTTTCGTTCCGCTTCCCGCTCTATCATCAGTCTTGTGTTATACTCCTGATCCCCCATGCCATAAATTTCATTCAGTCGCCACTGTGAAATATCCGGGAGCATATGAATGCCTGCATATTCTCCCGTTACCATGCAGATAGAATACGGCGGTTTGATCCGTTTCACCTCTGCAGGCGTGAGCAGATCGCACGCCGCAAGATTCGCAGATGAAGAATAATTCGTATGATCTTTGCTGCCGTTTCCATCAGAGACGCTTGTCGACGCGCTGCTGACTTCTACCGTATATTTTCCGAGTGATTCCGATATATTTTTCAGCGTATCCAGCTCATCAGATTTCAGGTATATCTTTACCTGACAGTTTGCCCGGATATTTTTAAAGTCGTCCTTATACTTCTTTTCAATCTGCTGATAATCCTGTATGATTCCATTCAGCCTGATGCCCCGGCTCCGCCCTGCGCTGACGATCTCCGGCAGCACCGGGATTTTGGGGAAATTTCCAAGCTCGTCTATGTCATAATCTGTCGGAATAGGCACTTTCAGACCATTTTCATTCGCAAGCTCCACCTGCAGCATATAAAGCTGCGTAATCAGAATAGATACCAGCGGATAATTTGTTTTCTTTTCATCCGGGATAATCATATAAAAAATGGTTTTCCTTCTTCCAATATCTTTCAAGTCAAAATCAGATTTTGACGTTATCTCCGCAATATTCGGGTTCGTAAACAGCCGCAATGTGCCGAGCGCCGACGTATAAAAAGAAGAGCGCGTTTTAAATGGAGCGATCTTTGCCTGCTGAAATACGCCCCTCGCCGGATGGTTGTCGGGAAGCTGCTTCAAATAAGCGTTAAGCGGTATTTCTCCATACAGATCCGGCTCGCACATGTAAGCAAGGAAATAATATACATTCGTAAGGTTCTTACAGCCCTCCGGCGCATCCAGCGCCACGATCAGGATCGCCGCCGCGATAGACGCGCATTCGCCGTTATACCAGATCGGCTCCCCTTTCTGCTCTCCTACCAGTACAGAAACCAGATCCCATGTATAATCAACAGCCTTTGCCATATCCTTTTGACCGACAGCCTTCAGAATCGGCTGAAGAAAATTGTAATGCATTGATTTCTTTGGATTTCGTAAATCAAAAACAATTCTGAAATACCCGAGAGATTTTGCGAACAAATTAGTAAAGTAATAAATTTCTGCTTTTACGTCGCTTACAACAACGGACAGCCCGCTGAGAAGCTGAAGCCATATTGTGGTAAGAAGAATTCTTCTTGTCTTTCCGGAACCGCTGGCTCCGATAATAAGAGAGTGCAGATCGTCTTTCACGTACAGAATGATTTCTTTCCCCTTCTTTTTTGTCATCTGTACGACCAGACCGCCTTTGTGTGTCAGCGTTTCCTCTCCTGAAAATACAAAGACACCGAATAAGTTCTCCTTTTCTTCCTCTGTCAGAAAACGCTCGCTGCCATACTGACCGTTGCCCGCAGGAACCGGCTTCTCTATATCCGGCGTGATCATCCTTGTATCGACCCTGCCGATCTTCGCACTCTGCGACAGGGTCAGATAGATCAGTGCTATGAGCCAAAATACCTGCAGTAGCCCCCACAAGCCGCCTACCCGCGGATTATTCCAGATAAGGTGCAAAGCATAGACATAGTTCAGATTCGGTTCCATTTCCCGTATTGAATTATGAAATAAATGCAGTAATATCTGATGTAGGATCGAGGCAATCCAAACGCTGAGCAGCAATTCCACCGCTGAGAAAAACAGTATGATCCTTGCTTTTTTTGTTTTTCTCTTTTTCAAAATATTTTCGTTTAAAGTTGCTATGCTTTCCACTCTCCTTGTTGTAAAATAAAGATAAATAGGGCAAAGTAAACATTCTGCCCTATCTATACCAAAGATAAAAGGGAACGGTGTTTATTATGGCGAAAATTAAATATTTGCTGCCGTGGGAAAAACAGGAACTATTTGATGTGATCAAACATGATACCTCCAGTTATGCCGTACGTAATCTTGCAATGTTTTACATAGCGGAATACTGCGCGCTGAGAGCGAGCGAGGTTGGAAATATAAAACTGGAACACATTCAGAACCGCAACGGATTCCTTCAGATTTATTGCGAACGCTTAAAAGGAAGCAGGAATAACACGCTCAGAATTATTGAACCGGAAGTCTCCGCAGCTCTGGTCGAATACTTGAAAATCCGTTCGTCGATCGTCTGCTATTCGCCTTACTTATTTCTCAGTCAACGAAAAACTCCCATTTCCCGCAAGACGCTGGACGGCATCATGAAAGAATACTGTTCGAGAACTCATATTCCTTCAGATAAACATCATTTTCATGTATTGAAGCATACAAGAGCCGTTGAACTCGGCGATAAAGGTCTGGCAATACAGGACATCCAGTGGTGGCTTGGGCATGTAAATATTAATAATACGATCATCTACAGTCAATTTACGACTGCACAGCAGGAACATATGTATATAAAATTACTGGAAAGGATGCAGGAAAATGTCCGCGAATCCAAGGATCAATGTTACCTTTGACGACGAAGCATTCAATCAGATTAAATTAATTGCTTACAAAGAAGGAAAATCTATGTCCGAAGTAATCCGGGAATGGACTTATGAAAGACTGGACGGAGAACTCAGTAAAAACAATATTGACTTTGTCTGCCGCCTGATCCGGGAACAGTTAAGAGATGTCCTACAGCCGCATGTGGATCGTCTGGCCGCCATCAGCGCAAAAGGCGGCGTTCAGTCTGCTACCGCCGCTTATCTCACTGCAGAAACGATCGCGCGTTTCGTACCTCCCGATCTGCAGGAGGACGTTCAGGAAGTCTATCTGCAGGCGCGTAAAAAAGCCGTCAGATATATGCAGCAAAAAAACAGTTCTTTAGAAGATTGAATTCCCAATTAATAAGAGGCCGCTATGCCATTTTCACCGCTCATTTCTAAAATCCGCTGCCCAAATCCAAACAAAAAAGGCAGCGCCGTCCGCAACCGTAATTACCTGACTTACATAGGTACACGGGAAGGCGTCGATCTTTCCGATCCGGATTTTGAAAAACACACCTACGAACAATTAATCAACAGCGAACTTATCAATGAAATTAACGATGATTTTATGGAGCAGTATTCTCCAACCGACGTCTATCTCAAATATATTTCCGAGCGCCCGAAAAGTCATGGACTTTTCGGAAACATCGATGTCTCTGACATCTCTTCCCTCGGCAGCCGGATGCTCTCCATGACGGACGAAAAGAAAAATATTTACCGCGGCATCGTTTCCCTTTCAGAAAAAGACGCTCTGCAGCTTGGCTATGACAAAAAAGAAAACTGGATAGATTTTATGAAAAGTACCATGCCGGATATTGCCAGGCAATTTAGCATCCGCATTGAAGATCTCCAATGGGTTGCCGCCGTACATATGGAAAAGGGACACCCTCACTGTCACTACATGTTCTGGGATACAAGCGGCAAGCTCCGATCGCCGTATATCCATGTCTCTACACAAAACAAATGCCGGCAATTATTATCGAAGGAAATGTTCCATGTCGAACGGGAACAGGAAATTCTCAAAAAAACAACCGAACGCGATTTTATTCTGGAATTTGGGAAACAGGAATTTAACGATCTGAAAATAATGCTGAAATCTGATTACAAGATGAAGCTTCCCGGTCGGATCGGACAGCAGCGCTTTGCAGACCTCTATGTAAAATTCAGGCAGCTTGTATACGATCTGCCCGCTTCCAGCCGCATTACCTATAAACTCATTCCCGCAGACCTGAAAAAAGAAGTAGACGCCATCACCGAACTGATCCTCTCGCATCCCGACGTACAAAAGGAGGCGGAACAATATTATAACAGCGCAAAAAATATTGCGGCCACCCTATCCAGTTCAAAAAAGCAGACCGAATGGTCGCTCACTAAGGCAAAGTCGGACTTGGAAAAAAGAATCGGTAATATTATTCTGTCCGCTGCAAAACAAACCCGGAAAGAATTTCTTAAAATCGACGCCGCTCAGGACGCTTTGATAAAACATGCCTGCCACAGTACGTTTCTCATGGCTTTTTCCGCAATCCTTCGCAGAAACCGACAAATCTCATCTATGAATCAAGATAAACAATATCAGGCACAATCAAAAGAAAACAGGATCGCGCGATCCCGGCAGCAAAAAAATCCTCATGAACGCGACGGACAGGAACCGTAATATTTTTCTATAGTTATATAATAAAAAATGAGTAAAGTCATTCTGTTTTAAACAGATAAACAACTTTACTTATTTTCTTATTATATCAAATCCAATTTTTCTTTCTTCCTAAATTGTCAAGCGCTATATCAACATATTCCTTCCATATTATTACATTATGATACTTTACATAATTTTTAATAACCGGCATTATAGTTATTATCACAAGGAAACAAAAGGCTATCATAACTATTATCATAAGTAAGCTAATTGATTTGTTATGGATATCAATTAATTCTGCCACATCTGCATTCTTATTCATTGCTAACATTCCTATAAAATATTCAATACTGGACTCACTAAAATTTATGATTGTTAACGCGACTGCCATATTTGAAAAAGTTAGTGAAAATGAATTGTAATTTATATCATATACGTTTGATCTTCCATTATCTATAGCTTTCCTTCCTGCTAATATTTCACAGTAAATATCTTTATTATTCCCAATTATATTCTTCAGTTCTCTATATGCTGACCTGTAAGGAGTACTATAATTACTAGGATCAGATGCTAATTTATTACATATCATTAAAAATTTATTATTTACTCGCATAACATATCTCCTTGATGAATGTGTAACGCCCCAAAAATAGAATTTTCCCATCTAAAGAAACCATTTTACTAAAATTTGTAACACTATAATTTTATTATATCACTATTTGTAACACCTCTCAAATCCTTATTGTTGCAGGCTTTGCCTGCAATCTGTGTCTCGGCGTGTAACGCCCTATTCCTGCATTTATTTTCGCAGAAAATGAATGACTGCTACGCAGTAAAAATACCTCTGCAGCAAGCGGCAAAATCCGGATCCGAAAAATCCAGACAAAAGTTACGGCTCTGACATTTCTCGGAAAATACCGGCAACGAACGCTAGCCCCGCCGCCCGCCGCCCCATGGGTTCCCGCGGCCGGGGCCTTAACGCTGAATATTCAAAAAAACACAAACAAGGAAATGGGATAATCGGCAATTATTTGCCTTTCTGACGCGCCAGAAGGCGCAAAGAAACGTTTTAGATTATATAAATATCACCATTATAAAACTATAAAAAATTTAAAGCAGATATTGTACGAGCTTCTAAAGCGATACTCGCCTATCCTATACCGCCATTGTCCGCCCCTGTTCGCCGTCAATTCTCTTACATGCTGACGGGGATTTTCTGTTTCAACAAGATTTTTATCAATCCAACTCCTCCCACAGTCGGAAGATAGGTCTGCTCTTACAACCGTCTTTAACATACTCATCATAGGCGTCCTTTGCAAATGTAATATCATATTCGTCCTCTATCCGGTCAAAGAGCGCCTTCTTAAATGCTTCCTCCAACGACATAGAATGCATCTTTGCATAACTCTCCGCAAAGGACTTTTCTTCTGCAGTCAGTCTGATTGAAAAACTCATATATTCATCCTCTTTTATGTAGTACAATGTACTATGTTCTTTGATCGATGTCAACTTCTAAATCTTTTTTGTAATTAAAACTGCAAATAATAGGAACAGCTTCTATTTTCTTCGGAATCGACGCCGGTGCCGATCACGCTGATCGATCGGCACGTAGCGCGTTGTTTATTCTTTCCAATATTTTATAAAACGCATTCCCTGATGCATAGCGGAAACGCTTCGAAATACCCGTCTTTTTCCAATGCCCGGAATACCTCTGTTCGGTTGACCGCCAGTCCTTCATAACTCCCCATCATCTGCAGGACAAGAACGGCGTCCTTCTTACATTCAAACTTTCCGCTGCCGTAGCTGCTGCGTACTTCATATACCATTGCGTAATTTCTCCTTATATTTTATGCTGCAATCTTTTCATTTTTATTCATCATAATTTATTCATATTCTGCATCTTCCGGGTTTAAAGCCGGTTTCGGCTACATTACAGCGGCGGAACGCGTCCGCCTATGCATTTTTTAGCGCGCATCCTGTCCATGTCTGGCAGGTGGTGCCGTTGCATGTCCCATTACATCTTTTCCAGCAATCAAGACATATGGCGTTTAGATCGCTATAATAAATTTTATACGCATCTTGTCTTTCTAGGTATCGCATATCTAAAACCCGCTCAAACGCTCTTTTAACTGTCGGAAGAACCCTTGCGCCGCTTTTGATTGCCTTTGCAAGTGCAGACATTTCATCCGGTGTCTTGTCGTAAATATGACTAATAATACTATCAAATTCTTCTGCGCTGATATTCAATTCTTTTAAATCCTGTTCCCATGTTTTCATTTTGTTTTACCTCCGTTTGTTTGAATAAAAATATTTAAAATTTCCAAAACCTTTAAAATTTGCTTTGGTTGAGTTTGTGAAGCGGGCGCTTCGTATGTAGTTATTTTCTATGCTCCGTCCTTTCATCTCCTTTCTGCTTCTGTATGGATTGCTTCGTATATCGTTCGCTTGCGGTTTGCTTATCCGTAACTTATTGTGCTGATGAGAAAAATCAAGTATGAGCACATAGCGAAAGCAAAAATTTTTTAGCTTTATAAAAAATTTTTCGGTACTTGATTTTTAACAACAGCTAAAATACAGTGCAGGATAACAAACCGTGAACGATATAGAACGCATCTGTCAGAAAGCATGAAGAAAATACAGTGCAGAGAAAAGAACGGACGCCTTGGATAACCGACTGCTTTAACCGACTGTTCCAAATCAGATGAAGTGCACCCGGTGCACTTTATCCACATTCAAAATATTTTGTGTTTCAAACTAAATTTTCACAGCTGCTTATGAAATACAAACTGCTTCTTGTACTCCCCATCCAAACCATTTATAGTAAAACCAACAGGAAGCATATTTGACGTCAAATTCCTTTCCATAACCCTTGAAGTGCACCGAGTGCACTCCATCCACAAGAAAGGAGACAAGTATGTCGTTATACAATTCTTCAAGTGTACCGAGTGCACTTATCGTATCTATCGTTAATAATAAGGGCGGCGTCGGCAAAACAACTTCTACCGGTATTCTGGCTCAGCTGCTCGCTTATCTTGGAAAAAAGATACTTATCGTGGACATGGATCCACAATGCAATCTTTCCATGATGTTTGACTGCTTTGACAGAGAATCACCGGAAATCATCCGGGGATTATCCGCCCCAAATACTCTCAATATTGCCGATCTGTTTAAATACAGATACCGTACCGCAGAGGAAATGCATGCCGTCATTCGTCATACCAAAATTCATAATATTGATATAATCCCTGCAAGCAAAAGGCACGATAACACGGTTGTCGATATTCTGCTGCGGCAGACCGGCAATAACAATATTATCCTGAAAAGAGCGCTGTCCGTGATCAGAAGTGAATACGACTACATTATCATCGACAACGCCCCGGCGAAGGACGTCCTTGCGGTAAACAGCCTCTTTGCTTCCGATCAGGTATATATTCCTGTCCGGCTTGAGAACTTTTCCTATGAAGGATTAAGGGAAACTTTGGACAGTATTATCTTCATTAAAGAAGAACACGACATTGACTCTCTGAACTTCGGAGGCGCTTTTATTACCCATTCGGAAACAAATACGATTTCCTACCGCAGCGCTGCGGAAAATTATGCTGAGACACTTGGAAATAAATTTTTCCGTACTTCGATCAGAAAAGATATTAAGATCAGTGAAATAGAGAAATGCTTCCGTCCAATTTTGGAATATTGTCCCAATACTAACGCTGTGTTTGATTATTCCAATCTTCTTTTGGAAATGAAAATACTGGATGAGCACTCTGAATCGATACTCCGCAGATCTATTTCTGCCTGAAATGCACCGGGTGCACTTCAGCAATGATGAAAGGAAATAAAGCTATGGCAAAACAAAAATTTAATATACTGAATCATCTTGGCAACGGAGATAATACCTCTGTCCCGCCTGCTGCAAAGGAGGAAGAAACGTCTTCCCTTGTTTCCTCCATGCTTGAGAAACTGGAAACACCGAAAGTCTCAAGCCCTCTGGATTGTTATAAAATCATTCCGCGAAACAAAGTTCGCGGCAACAAGAAAAATGATTATCCGATCATAGAAATAGAATCATTAAAAGAAAGCATCCTGCAATTCGGATTAATACAGGATATTGTCGTCTCTTATATAACTGATGAAGATATGTATGTAATAGAAGCCGGTCACCGGCGCCGTATCGCGATCGATGAGTTAATAAAAGAATTTACGTCTGACAACGCAGCTGATCCTGCGCGTTATGCTTTATACAAAAAGAATATCGAAAAATACGAACGCGGCTATGTATGCAAAATATCCGATACAATATCTGAAAACGACAGATATGACGCCGACAATGAAGAGGATTTATCCTCGCTTCCTGAATCCGCCATTGACAGTGAAATCCGTCTTATTCTCGCAAATAATGAAGTACGCAGCGAAGACGTCCGGGTAAAAGCAAAAAATGTACAGCGGCTTGCGAAATTATATGCGCGTAAAAATCTGGAACTGCCAAAAGACCGGAAAATCAATATCAATCAACAGATCGGAAAAGACGTAAACCTCAAAGAAAGGCAAGTCGCTTATTACAAAAACATAGACGGATTGATCCCGGAGTTGCAGGAAGAATTTTACCAAAAACATATATCGTTAAAAGAAGGCTCCTGCATTGCAAAACTATCGGCAGAGGATCAGGAAGAGATTCTTGCTTTGATAAAGGAAAATGCTTCTAAAGAGAAACTGAATCAAACCATTACCGCATTGAAGAAAAAGCTCAGCGATCTGGAGCAGCCGGATATAGGCTCTTCTGCTTCCGCTAAACTATTAAAAGCGGACATGAAACTGAAATCGTCTTTAGAACAGACGTCACAAAGTATCCATATTCTTCTGAAAACGATAGCCGCTTACCGGAAATTAAACGCAACAGACGACGATATTGCAAATCTAAAAATCAGCTCGGAAGCCGACATCCAGAAAAGCAAACAAATACTGATCGAGCTGCTGTCATAATGAAGTGCACCCGGTGCACTTCACCTGATGAAAAGGAGACAAATAAAAATGAATGAGATTAAAATCACATGTACCACTGAACAGGCTTTCAATATTTACGAAAAGAAATGCCTGAATGGAAACGAATGCGGAGGCAAAACAGATTGCGAGCATTGCGAATATTGTCCTGAAAACATAGAATTTGAGATGACAGACGGGAATTAATTTTCTTTGCCGGAATGTACCAATCTTTTACAAACTTTGATATAATGATTGTAAATTACAATATTTTTCAAATGAAAGGGAATGAAACTTATGAAAAAATATTTAGTAGCAATATTATTAATTGCTCTTTTTGCAACAGGCTGCGGCAAAAAAGAAACAGAAGAAACCTCTGCTGAAACAGTCCCCGTCGAAACAGAAACGGAAGCAGCGGAAGAAACGATACCCGAGGAAGTCAGCGAAACAGAGCCCGAATGGAAAAAGCCTGCTTTCACACAGGAAGAGTTAGACGAATGGGATGAAGAAGATTTTGAAGATGAACCCGAACCGGAGACGGCAGAGCAGGCGGAAGGAGCCGCTTTAAAAGCGGAACTGGAAGAAAAATACGGTTTCGAAGTCAGAAATTTGGAACAGGTTACGTTTTTGACATATCTGGATTATGAAGAGCTGTTCAAAAGTCTTAAAGGGACTCTCTATCAATTTGGATGCCCAAATGCAACATATATTGAATTTGTAATAAATTCAACACAATTAACAGATGATGGCGGAAGATGCGCAATTTTGATTGATGGTTATGAATTAGAAAATAATGAAACTGTTTATTTATCATACCGCAACGGGAACTGGAATACATACAGCGAATCTACCACTACAATAAATCCCATTAGCTGAAGTGCACCGAGTGCACTTCAGTTGTTATCTATATAAATTTGCTTAGGATTAGGGGAAATTTCTATGTTAAATACTATGCTTTATATTTCAATCCTTTTTTTGTGCTTTATATTGATCTGTTTTTTGTCAATTATTCTTATCTATAAGGAAATTAAGTCAAAGGAATTTAAAAAGCAACAAGCTGAATATAAAAAACACGATGTCTACATTCAGAACCACATCCTTGAAAATCCTACACAATATTATTCGTTAAAAATATCTGAAGGTAAAGAATCCTGCATGAATGAAAATGAATCACGAATATTTTATTATATTAATTGTGCTTTGGATGAATTTTTTCCGGATAAAAAATCCCGGGATAATTATATTTGTTTTCCCCAGGTTAGTTTACATGCTCTCTTTCGTATCAATAAGGGAAACGATGCATCTTCATATAATATTGCCAGAAAAAATTTAATTGCAAAAAATATCGATTTTATCATTTGTAATAAATATTATAGAGACGGCTACTATTACTATAAACCGATCATATTGATTGAGATAGATGGACCTTCTCATTATTTTCCTATCTATGGAGAAAAAGCACTTAATGAACAATTGGAAAGTGACCGTTTTAAAAATCGTCTTGCACAGTCTTTTCAGATTCCTATGATACGTTACTCTATTTGCCGTAAGAGACAAGATGGCAAACCAATAGCAAAAGTAACGATAGAGGATCGTCTCGGAATCAAGCAAATGCTTACAAAATACTTGGCGCCTGAATATCTTTAAGCAAATTTCTTATTGTAAATTATAAAATAATGTTGTAAGATGAAAAAGATAAGACAGAATGTTTATTCTGCCTTATCTTTTTTGGTGCTTAATTTACAATATCATATTTCCAGAAAATTGTCCAACTCTATTTGAGGTGCTCTCTTAATCTGCCATGTCTCTTCCATAGCACTCTTCATGTACTCCGTAAATTCTTCAATACTTCCCGTACTGTCATAAATGCCAAGTGCTTTATAATACTGATCCTTCGTTTCCTGATACACAGTAACAGGCGGATAGTCATGCGTCATCAGAAAATAATTCATAAGAGTACGTCCTACTCTGCCGTTCCCATCTGCAAATGCATGAATATTTTCAAACTTGCAGTGGAGATATGCCGCAGCCTTCAGAATATTATCACCTTTGTCTGGAATATCCTGCATTTCCTCGCAAAGCTCCCGGATTTCTCCTGCCACTTCTTCAGGCAACGCTCCCTGATCGTTTCCTACTACATAATCATGTTTTTTATATTCTCCCGGTCGTTCTCCCCGGCTCCATCTCCGCTCGTCATAAGTACCGCTCATAAGCTGCTTATGAATCGATCTGATCAATTCCTCTGTAATCGGCTCTTTATTCACTATTTTTCTCTTCAGATATTCATAGCAGTCCTTTTGATTTTTAATTTCAAAAACCGTTCGCAAATCTCCGGTGAAATTAACCAATTTCCCATTTTCAAACACTTCCCTTGTAGTATGGTAAGTGATCTCCGGATTTTCGATTGCCCCGGAATGATATGCAAATACAATCCTGAAATTTTCCAGCGCGGCATCCAGTTCTTCCACTGTATTGATTGTTTTTGACTGCCACTTTTTTATAATATCCCGATAATGATCCATAAATTCTCCATGACCGCTTTTCAATGGTTACATATTCTGATCTGATTCAGTTTTGTATACTGATTGTTGCCCTTGTCAGTCTTTGCTATAAGATTTTCAAGGATAAACGAAAATAGCCGCCAACTACTCGCAATAGTTGACGGCTGTTGCTTTGTAACACGCTAATGTTATTGTAGGGTAGCCGCTTCTATGGTTTTCCCTCTTTCTATCCTAAATATAGCACATCCCATCTGTCATTTCAAGCGTTTTCCACGCCTTTCTGCGCCCTTTCATACTACGCCGATTTACCACAATCATCCCTTTTTCTTGTCTATGCTTTTCTCATATCCAGCGTTAAGGCCCCGACCGCGGGAACCCATGGGGCGGCGGGCGGCGGGGCCAGCGTCCGCTGCCATAATCTAAAAGAAATAAGAATGCTTGTCTTTATAACGAGTGAAACTTGCTTTATGCTGCGCCGCGCGCAGATGTAATATATTACTTTGTAATATGCATGCATGAAAGCGATATAAAGAGAAGAAAAAATATATTCCAGCTCATTTTACCTGAAAGTGCCCGTATTTCCTACGTTTCCGAACTTGTCCGCGCGCGCATTTTTGGAACGGATTCCTTCGTTTTTAACGCTGTTTTTGGAATATCTTTATTTTTTATGCCGCATAAATGGAATGCACTGGATTTTTATGCCACAAAATTAGAATACTCTTTCTCGCCCGGAATCCGTTTTATGCCGCAAAATTAGAATGGATTCCCCATCCCGCGGCAAAAAAATAGATCCAGCGCTATGCCGGACCTTACGAATCATCCTGTTTCCCTTAAAAATATCGTTTTTCCATATCCTAATTTCTATTTTCCCCAAATTCTCCGTACGCCAAAAAGCCCTATTGTAAGGGCTGTATTGTAAACATTATACTAATGCTCCGGCCGGGAGCCGTTCCAGAAACAGCTTATGTAACAGCTTTTGGTTGATCTTCCGCTTCTTCCATTTGCGCGGATCGGCGTCGCCATTCGCCAAAAGTAAATGCGCTTTAATTGCTTCGGTAAAGTATATCTCTATGTCGTCTTTTATTGTGTAGTAGTATTGCTTAACGAGCTCTGCGACCGCTTTATATGCTTTCTGAGGCTCCTGCAGGCGGAACCGGCGGCAGAGTGATCCTGCCGTCTGTTTTACGTACTCTGAACGATCTGTAACGGCGTCATTCTGGCGGTATACCTTTTTATGCAGCGGATTGATCCAATACTCGCGCTTTTTGATCCCGATCGAGAAGAACTTTTTGATTCCGGTCAGATAATTCTGCAGCGCGCGCTTTTTTACCCCGAAGAGCTTTGTATATTTTTCGAAAAATTTCTCTGTGCCGATATGGTAATTCGGGCTGCCGGCGCCGGCGATCTTAATATAAAGCATCGCCATGAGCTTCTCGTTCGCTTTCATGGCAAAGAATTCCTGGCTGTAAAATATCTGGAAGCCTGTATTCAGATAATTGTCCGCAGCGTGCCCCTGCCGCAGCTCCTGATTGGAAAAATCGTTATTTAAAATCCTGATGTCCCAGTCCCCGCGGTACAGCTCATCCTTTGTAACGGATATGATCCCCTTGCGTTCCAGGCCACGCATCGCATTGTAAAATGTCTGGAATGATATGTGCAGACCTTCCGCCGCGTCCTTATAATAAACTCCCCGTACGTACCCTGCGTCGTTCTGACGATGGGAAAGCCAGATCAGGAAATCGACTTCCGCGCCGGTAGCGCGCATCTCTATTAACTTATCGATGATCTTTGCTTTCAGCTTTCTCATAATTTATCCGTGTTTTTCCTCAAAAAAAGAGGAACCTTTCATGAAATTTCAAAAGAATCCTCTAAACATATTGACATTTTATTTTGTTCAAAATAAAATATAAATACGTTTAGATATACGTTTAAATATACACTTAGATGTACGCTTAAATGTAGATAGGTGTAGATACGTTTAGAGAGTCTAACGTCGTTCATCAAGACTCTGCCAAAGTTTGATGAACAAGAATTTTAGCTTCGCATATGCGGGGCTTTTTTCTTTTTTTCTTATGATTCTGATTCTTGCGCCCGCTCTTAAACAGGCGTATAATATCCGTAGCGTCAGTTCCGGGAGGAGTGCGGTTTGCCCGTATCGTCAGTGTCTAGGTTCAAACATCAGATTATCCCGTAGAACACTTGGCGGCTGACGCTTTTTACTGACAAACGCTTCCCGCATATCATTTCCCGTTCACAGCGCTATTTCACCCTGCATAACCATTTCCTGATACTGAAATTCCGTAACAATATCATTCACCATCTTTTGTTCTTCTGGAAAATACTCATATTCCTGCTCCTGAAAAATCCTGTAAATATCTCCTATTTCATGCCTTATTTTAAATACCTGATCCAACCGGAATATCTTTTCGACCACTTCCTGATTCGCTGCATAACCCTCATGACGGATCATATCCGCGATCCTTTCGTATTCGCTATGAGGAATGACACTTGAAAACATCTCCCGGAAACTTTGCAGCGATCTCAATGCATCGTCCATCAATACTTTTCCCTGCTCCAACTGCTTCAGCTCATCCCATCTTGCAGCGATCTGCTTGTCCAATTCCTGAATCGTCCTTTTTTTCTGATTTTCATACTCCATAAAATACAGAACCATATTTTCAAATTTCTGATTAAAGCCCTCTCCCTCAAAGGCTTGTACATATTCATATACTTTGTCCGTCATCCGGACAGACTTTAAATTGCATTTCAAATCTCCGGTGTAGCTTCCCATCTCTGTCTCCTTGTACCAAAAAAGACGCCTGCAAAGACGTCTTCAGAAGAATATGAATATAGTTTGTTTCTGTACTTTTTATTGTGTTAATGAAAGTACCTCATTCGGCGCCGACAAAACAATGACCGCCGTCCTCTCCGGCGAAGCGGACATCGGCTTTATGGGCTCCGAGGCTTCTATCTACACATATCTGGGCGGCACCGACGACCCCGTCGTCAATTTCGCCCAACTAACGCAGCGCGCGGGCAACTTCCTCGTATCGCGCGAACCTGTCGACGACTTTTCATGGGAAATGCTGAAAGGAAAAGATGTTCTCGGCGGACGCGCAGGCGGTATGCCGGAAATGGTATTTGAATATATTCTGAAAAAACATAACGTCGACCCGAAAGCCGACGTTTCGATCGATCAGAGCATTGATTTCGGTTCTACAGCCGCCGCATTTTCCGGCGGACAGGGAGATTTCACCGTAGAATTCGAACCGCATGCGACCGCTCTGGAAGCGAAAGGCGACGGCTATGTTGTCGCTTCCCTCGGAACAGATTCCGGTTATGTTCCCTATACCGCCTTTTCCGCCAAGAGCAGCTATATCAAAGAAAATCCTGAAGTGCTGCAGGCGTTTACAAATGCGCTTCAAAAAGGCATGGATTATGTAAACAGCCACAGTCCGGAAGAAATTGCGAAAGTGATACAGCCGCAGTTTGAAGAAACCGACCTTCAGACGATCACTACGATCGTTACGCGTTACGCGGAGCAGGACACATGGGCGGACGACCTCGTTTTCCATGAGGACGCCTTTACGCTGCTGCAAAACATCCTGGAGGAAGCAGGCGAACTCGAAAGCCGCGTTCCTTATGAAGACCTTGTTACGACACAATTTGCAGAAAACGCCGCAAAATAAATTATGTAAACCGCAAGGGTTTTTAAGACTTTTTAAGGCTTTTAGCACATTTCACCGGTCCGTTTCAAAGTTATGTAAACCACAAGTCAAGCAATCGACAGACAAACAATTATGTAAACTGCATGCCGTAACAAAACATCTGCAAAAAAAGGAATCCCGAAGTTTTTCTCCGGGATTCCTTTTCGTTGATTTAGATTAGAGCGTCAATACGTGACCTGACCGCTTTCCGTACTCATCACGCAGCGGCAGTCGCCTCTGCTCGTTCCGCATACCTGCGTCGACGGAGGCGTCGCTCGTACCTCCCGCCCGATCTGCGTGTTATCCGATTTGCGGTCGCGCAGCTCCCTGAGCGGATTCGGCGCGACCTCATAACGGTAGTCGCAGCCCCTCGCCGAGATTCTTTTGCAGATCACATTATGGCTTGCAACGCTGCCGACGTCGCCGTTCATAAAATTCTGATACCAGTAGAACTTATCGTCCGGCTGCAGCTGCATCAGCGGCACGACGTATTCCTTTTTCTGCGTATTGCCCGTCGTCGTGCGGATGATCTCGCGTACATATTCAATGTTCGGACGCAGCGACAAAAGCTGCGGGAAATCGCCGCACGGAATCACCTGACGCCAGTCTTTGCGCTCGTATTCCCAAAGCATATCCTTCGCCATATGCAGATGCGCGATTTCCTGCGCAAGGCACTGCTCCCAGATACCGCAGACATACGGATCGACCTCCGTCATCATTGCGGAATAATACAGATAACACTCCGTATATTCGTGCATCAGCAGATCCTCAAGCCACGTCGCGTCCGTGTCCTTCAGGCTTTCATACTGACTGACATGCTCTTCCTCGATCATGCCGATCTCCTGATACAGCCGCCTTCCCAGGTCAGATCTGTCATACAGAGCCGCCACATTCATATAGTAATTCATCGTCTGCTGCTCCGCCGCCGTAATAATGCCGACGTTCAGCTTTGTCTGAACGGTCGCCTCGCGGTTTTCAATATGATGAAAAATACTGTCCGTCGGATAGCGGTGCTCGGATATCGTCGGACGGGCGGGCGTGATCTCCGTATAACCGCCGACAAGCTTTTCCGGGCAGACGCCGTATTCATAATCGAGCAGATTTGAATACCGGTACAAATGGTCAAAATCCTCGAGCAGCGCAAAATTCAGCGCGTTTTTGACGTTACAGTCGGATTCCTGCTTTGCCAGCGCCGCCGTCAGATCGACCGCAAGCTGCTCGTATGTGATCGTATGCTCCAGTATCGTTTCATTTTTCGGCTTCAGGCAGCTGATCCGCTTCTGCTGCTGTTGCTCCACCCTGCGCATAAGCGCCAGCTTTCTCCTGATCTCATTGTTGCCGCAATGCCTTGAATAATTTCTCGAAAACCACTGCGCTTCAAACTCCGTACCGTTCATCAGGACGATACGGCATTTCGTATACGGATTTACCGTTTCTTTGTTGTACGGACACGGATACATCGTATCCCAGTCCATAAACCATTTCTCGACCGGGATCGGTTTTTCTTCAAATGGGTTAAAGGTCTGCATAGAACCTCCGGTTTTTTCTGTTACTTTAGTCTATGCAGAATTCCCCGAATATTGTCATCCCAAACGACCTTTGATATATTCTTCGACCTCGCTTTTTTCCGGCATGACCTTCAGGGCGCCTCGTCTTGTCGTGATCAGACTGGACGCGCCGTTTGCAAACGTCAGCATTTCAAGAAGATTTTCTTCCGTCAGACCGTCCAGACCGTGCTCCAGCACATAATTCAGAATGCAGGCGCAGAACGTATCGCCCGCTCCCGTCGTTTCGATCGTATTCGGATTCAGGAATGGCTGAGCCGTTACCTTTTTGTCCCCATAATACGCGATGCTGCCTTCCTTGCCGAGCGTAGCAAGCAGAAGCCGGATATTGCCGTAGCGGGTCCTGATCCATTCCACCCCGTCCTCGATCGTCTCAGTGCCGGAAACAAACAGAATCTCGTCGTCCGAAATCTTGAGCACGTCGCACTGACCAAGCCCGTATAAGATCTGCTCCTTCGCGTCGTCGAGGCTCTTCCAGAGCGGCGGGCGCAGGTTCGGATCAAACGAGATCAGGATGCCCGCCTCCTTTGCGGCTGCGAGTCCTTTTTTGGTCGCTTCTCTGACGCCTTCATGCGTCATGGACAGCGTCCCGAAATGAAACAGCTTCGAATCCCGGATCATCTCTTCCTTTACCTCGTCGGCGCGCAGCATCATATCCGCGCCCGGGTTACGGTAAAAAGCAAAATCGCGGTCGCCGTCCTGCGCCGTATGTACGAAAGCGAGCGTCGTATGCACCTCGTCGTCCATATACAGCCCCTTCGTATCGATCCCAAGCCCATCCAGCGTTTTTTTCAGCATCCCGCCGAACTGATCCCGTCCGACCTTTCCGAGAAACGCCGTCTTCTTGCCGAGCTTGTTCAGCATCGCAAGCACGTTGCACGGCGCGCCTCCCGGGTTTGCCTCGAACATCGGATTGCCCTGACTGCTGACCGTATTCTCTGTAAAATCGATCAGCAGCTCTCCCAAAGCAAGTACATCATACATTTTTTCTGCCATCTTTATCTTCCTCCTATTTTTATCGGTACTCTTGATACCGCTGTTTCCTTATCTAATCCGCAAAAGCAGACTGCCGCCCTTTCTCTGCTACGGATCCTTCCCGTCTTGTCTGTCGCAATACAGATGCCGCCACGGCGTTGCTGACGAAAGCATGGAAAATTCTTCCTTTGATATTTCGATCAGCGTACCGGTCCCGTCGATACGCAGCAGCCTCTCCGCAAGCGTCATCGAATCCGCCAGATTGATCGCCAGAATCACAACGGCGATCTCTTTTTCCAGAAACGCTTCGATCAGCTTCCATATCTGGATTCTGTGCGGAAGATCCGCTCCCTTAAAAGGCTGAATGCAGAATACGATCTTAGGTCTCTGCAGCAAAATTCTTGTATACACAAGCTGATACTTCTGCATCTCTGTCAGATCCTCCATCTGCATCGAAAATACTTCTTCCCCAAGCGCCTGCCCGTATTCTCTCCGCACGCTTTCTTTGATTCTGCCCTCTCCCCATCTCTTCGGGATTCTCCGAAACAATCCGAAACAAAGATTATCCATGTAGCTCATGGACGGAAAGATCATGCTTCTCGTCGGCTGTTCCGAAATAATGGCGACCTCTCTGCTGTCCTTCAGCGTAATCTGCCTGCCTTCCAGAAAAACCGCCCCGTCATCGGGCGTAACGTCTCCCGTCAATATGCCCGTCAGCTTTTGGAATACAACATAGTCCATACTTTGAATGACAATGCATTCTCCTTTATCAATCCTGATATTTAAGCGTTTCAGGGAACCGCTGCAAATATTGCGCAGCTCCATAGCGGCGTCCTTCTCCTGCCGTCTGTCCTGACGGCTGTTCATATGCCCGCGCACAAGCCGGTTATAATTTTCAGGATAATCCAATGCGTCCGGCGTCATTTCCGATTCCTGAAAGACCTTCTGAATGCGCCCGTAGGAAAGCATTGCCGCCCTGTCGCAAATCTGGAGTATCTCTTCAAAATGCAGGCTGATGTAAAGGAAGGAAATGCCCTGCGCCGCGTACTTTCTGATAATTTCATAGAGCTTGCGCAGCTCCGGCTCGCTGACCAGCGTACTGATCTCGTTCAAAACGATCAACCGGTGTCCCATCACGACGGCGCGCAATATCTCCACGACGACACGTTCAAACGAAGAAAGCTTTTCCACATAGGAATCCGCAGAAATACCGATGCCGATATCGCGCAGAAACGGCTCAAGCTGCCTGCGCAGAAGCCCCGTTCTTATGATCTCCTGATGGAATCCCTGACGGATTACAAAAATATTGTCCGCCACCGTCATCCGTTCCACAAGACAGCTCTGATTCTGAATAATGCTGATCCGGTTGTGTCCCCGTTTCGCTTCCTTCCATGAATTGATCCTCTCGCCGCCGTAATAGACAAAGCCGTCTTCGAGCGGCAGATTCCATTGCAAAAGCCTCAGAAACGCTGCAAGACCATGTCCGTTGACAGGAATAACGCCCATAACTTCCCCGCGGTAGATCTGTAGATTAAAATCTTCAAGCTGCGTCATTCCCTTTTCCACATAGGTAACCCGCTCCATGCGGAATATTTCCTGTCTCATGATAGCATCCCTTTATTTTCCGGCTCATTCGGGGTAAACGGAATCGTAATTTCCACGTCGGTTCCTTTATGAAGAATCGAATAAACATGCATTCCGTATTCCTCCCCAAAGATCAAGTGGATTCTGTTATTAACATTCGCAAGCGCAATGCCGCCCTTTTTTTCTTCCTCATGGTCTACGATATTATTCCCGTTGCGTCTTAGTCTTCCGTTCAGCTTTGCAAGCGTCTCTTCGTCCATACCGACCCCGTCGTCCGAAATACGGATAATGAGCCTGCTGCCTGTCGCCTCGAACGAAATACGCAGGTTGCTCGTTCCGATCTTCTGCTCTGTTCCGTGAATGATACTGTTTTCCAAGATCGGCTGCAACGTCAGCTTCGGAATTCTGCAGTTCATGATCTCCTCGCGGTCCTCCGGCGGGCATTCGATATGGAGCCTTAACCTGTCGCCGAAACGATACTGCTGAATGCTGAAATAAGTCGCGCAGTTGTCCAGCTCTTCTTCAACCGACACAAGATTTTCGACCTTCGTGATCGTATAACGGAAAAACTTCGCAAGAGCCTCCGTCATATCCGCGATGCTGTCCAGTCCGGCGATCAGCGCTTCTCCGCGTATGCTTTCCAACGTATTATAAAGGAAATGCGGATTGATCTGATTCTGCAGCGCCAGGTACTGCGCCTGTCTTTTATTTAAATCCATCATTTGCGGAGACTTGAATATCTGATCCATCGTCTCGATCTGCTGCCTCGTCGAAGGAACCAGCAGCGGCAGGCTGAATATTTCCTCATCTAATATAATATAACCTTCCAGAAAGCGCTTCACGAACCGTTCGCAGCGCCTGTACGGCGCAACGATCCAAAACCAGATAAGAGCCATGTATATGCCGGATGCCGCCAGATACGCAAGGGGCTTCCACAGATCTGCTTCGCCGTGCACAAACAGCGCAAACTTCCGCAGCGACTGAATCAGCAGAAACGCAAATACGACCGACGCAATGAACGCAACGCGGTTCGATATATAATGAAAAGGATTTGTTTTTTTCAATGTCCGCTCCTACCCGTACAGCTTCCGGTACGTCGCGGGCTTTACGCCCGTCGCTTTCTCAAACGTATGTGTAAAATGCTTCAGATCGTTGTAGCCGACCTTACGGCAGATCTCCGCCGCAGGGATATTGCTCTCCCGCAGCAGCCGTTTGGCTTCTTCCATCCGCAGATTGATCAGATATCTGGCAAAGCCTTCTCCTTCCGACTTTTTGAAAAGGACGCTGAAATAAGCGCTGCTCAGTCCGACAACGCTGCTGACCTCTTCCATTGTGATCTGCTCGCTGAAATGGTTCTGAATATACTGCTTTGCCTGACGGATCGGCCTAATGGACGTCTCCTCGCGCTTTTTTTCCAACTCTTCCAAATGGCTTCGCTGCAATGCGCGGAGCGCTCCAAACAGCTCTTCCATGCTGCCGCACCGCTCACACCGCTCTTCGAATCTCTGAATTTCCTGCTCGCGCCCGGCAAGCTCTAACTGACTCAGAAACAAGTGTCCGCACGAACGCACAAGCTCTGACAGCTCGTAGCCGTAAACCGTTTTTGCTCCCTCTATACTGCTTTTGATCTGATCGATGACCGCATCGGCTTCCTCGACGCTGATGACCTCGATGGCATGTGTCATCAGCCGCAGATATTTCTCCAGCAGATTCTGCTCATGCAGCCTGCCCTCCGCAGGCGCCCCATCCAGTACGCGTCCTGTCCCCCGAAGCAGCCTTTCCTGAATAATAACCGCCGCTTCCCGGATCGAAAGCGGCAGATCCTCCGGTTTCCCCACGGCGCTGCCGACCGACGCGGAAAAGGTAATCGGACCGTACAGATTTTTCTGTGCCTCCAACTGGTTCAGGCAGTCCTTCAGGCTTCTTTTGATCTCCTGTCTCTTTGATTCTTTGTAATTCATCATACCGATGCAGGCAGTGTTTTTCCAGTAAAATATCATTTCACAGCAGCGCGGATGCAGGTTCCGCTCAAGCATGTTCCGCACCTTGTCCATCACGATCGTCATCCCGGATTCGCTCATTTCCTCGGTTTTTCCGTCGATCTGTATACGGAACGCCTGAAACAGCCCACACTCGACGCGCAGATAATATTCGCTGCGCATTGTCTCAAGAGAAAGCGGTATCTCCCTGCCTTCCGCAAGCTGCCCCATCAGTCCCTCCTGCAGACGTCTGATGTCGTTTTCACTTTTCTGCAATAGCTGCTGCATATCCGTAGCCGATTCCTTTCGTTCGGTCACACGCCCTTTCAGCTTTTGCAGCGTCGCATGCAGTTCTGATTTATTGATCGGCTTTAACAGATAATCCCCGACCCCGAATTTGATCGCCCTCTGGGCATATTCAAAATGCGCGTATCCGCTGATGATAATAATTTCCAGCGTTTCATTGCTCTTTTTCACCGCTTCGATCAATTCAAGACCGCTGCAGCCCGGCATTTGAATATCCGTAATCAGGATTTCCGGGCGCAGACTTTTCGCCATTTCTATAGCCTCCAGCCCGTTATGCGCAATGCCGGCAACTTCCATCCCCATCGAGTCCCAGTCGACAAGCGCCTGAATCAGCTTGCAGATACGTTCCTCATCGTCTGCAATCATCACCTTCAGCATTTCTTCCCCTCCATCCTGACCGTACCTCCATTATTCTTTATTTTATCAGAAGTTTCACCGTTTGAAAACCTTATCCGTCATTTATCTTGCCGCCGGATATTCCGTGCAGAGCAGCCGGTAAGGCGGCTCGTCCTCTTCGATCGTCGGGAAGCGTCCCATTTTTTCATAGAAACGGTTATCCGTGTTGTCGTCGTTGCACTGGCTCACCTCGCCGATCAGTACCGGTCCGCTTCCTTCCTCAACCTCAAAATCATGATACATATACGGATAGATGCTGATGCTCTCTCCCGGCGTCAGCTTCACCTGCGTTCCTGCCGGAACAACGACTTCCCGTCCGTCCAGATGCACATGCACGTCCCCCGCCTTATCCAGATCTTCCTCCGGCGTGGAGTTGTAAACGCGGATGAGCAGATTGCCGCCGCCGCGGTTAATGATGTCCTCCATCTTACTCCAATGGAAATGCATCGGGGAATACTGCCCTTCTTTGATGTAAAGCAGCTTCTCCGCATAGCTTTTCGTATATTTGTCTTTCATCTTCAGATTGCCGTTGCGGATCGTAATCAGGGAAAATCCGACCTTGTCAAAATCACCGAGTCCGTAATCCGTAATGTCCCATCCAAGCATATTGTCCCTTACCTCGTCGTAATCGTGTCCTTTTTCCTGCCACTCCTGCGGTGTGAAATGGCAAAACGGCGGCAGGGAAACCCTGTAATCCTGAATCATCGTTTCCATTTCCTTTAACGCTGCATTGATTTCACTTCGTTTCATAAGCTCTCCTTCCGGCATATCGCCTTTCTATTTTTTGTTTTCTTCTATTACAAGAAAACCGCCGGTAGGGCCGACGGTTCTCTTATTTACCTTTTCTAATGAAAGAAAAATTATTTTGTAATAACGGATACGCCCGTATCTGTCACTGCGCCGCCGAGCGATTCGCCCTCAAGCGCCTTTACGCATGCTTCTACGCCCATAGAACCCATTACATCGGGATTCTGCGCCATTGTGCAGAGCAGATAGCCGTCGTCGATCAAATTCAGGATCGCATCGGATTTATCAAAGCCGACGCCGATGATTTCCGTATTGCCGGATGCCTTGATCGCATTGCCCGCGCCTGTCGTAGAGCCTTCGTTGCATCCGAAGATACCGACTACGCCCTGTGTAATATAGTTTTCAGCGATGCTCTGGGATTTTGCCGCGTCGCCTTCGCCGTACTGTGTTTCCATGATTTCAAAGCCGCTGCCCTCAAATGCGCTGCGGAAGCCTTCTTCACGCATTACGCAGGAGTCTGTCGCCGCATTAACGTTGATGACGCCGATCTTACCGGAAGATACGCCTGCCGCTTCGAGCGCTGCGATCATCTGCTCGCCAGCCGTCTTGCCCGCCGCCTTATTATCTGTTGAGAATGTCGCTTCCGCTTCTACGTTTGCGGGAGAGTCTACATAAACGATCTTTACGCCCGCTGCGGATGCTTCCTGTAATGCGGAAGAAATCGCATCCGGCCCGTTTGCCGCTACCATAATTGCATTTGCTCCGCCTGCTACCGCATTGTTGACGCATTCGATCTGCTGTGCGTCGTCCTTTGTATTCGGCGCCATGAAAGTAACTTCTACGCCAAGTTCCTGCGCTTTTGCCTGTGCGCCTTCATTCAGGGTCACCCAATGCTGATCGATAGAATCCATTGTAATCAGAGAGATTTTCCATGCCTGGCTTGCCGTCACATCAGAGCCTGCCGCTGCCGGAGAAGCCCCGCCTGCTGCCGCCGCGTCGATTACGGAAACGCCCGTATCCGTTACCGCGCCGCCGAGAGATTCGCCGCCGATTGCCGCCACGGCTGCCTTTACGCCTTCATAACCCATCACGTCAGGATTCTGCGCCATTGTGCAGAGCAGATACCCGTCTGTGATCAGATTCAGAATCGCGTCGGATTTATCAAAGCCAACGCCGATAATATCCGCTTTGCCGGATGCCTTGATCGCATTGCCTGCGCCTGTCGTAGAACCTTCGTTGCATCCGAAAATACCGACTACGCCCTGTGTAATATAGTTTTCAGCGATGCTCTGGGATTTTGCCGCGTCGCCTTCGCCGTACTGTGTTTCCAGAATATTGTATGCGGAACCTTCAAATGCGCTGCGGAAGCCTTCTTCACGCATTACGCAGGAATCTGTCGCCGCATTGACATTGATTACGCCGATGTCGCCGGAAGATACGCCTGCCGCTTCGAGCGCTGCGATCATCTGTTCGCCCGCCGTCTTGCCCGCCGCCTTATTATCTGTTGAGAACGTTGCTTCCGCTTCTACGTTTGCGGGAGAGTCTACATAAACGATCTTCACGCCTGCCGAAGCCGCTTCCTTAAGTGCGGATGAAATCGCATCCGGTCCGTTTGCCGCTACCAGAATCGCCTGATAACCGCCTGCTACCGCGTTGTTGACACATTCAATCTGCTGCGCGTCGTCCTTTGTGTTCGGCGCCATAAAGGTAACTTCCACGCCAAGCTCCTGCGCCGCTTTCTGCGCGCCTTCATTCAGGCTGATCCAGTGCTGGTCGATGGAATCCATCGTAATCAGGGCAATTTTTGCGCCTGCTCCCGCGCCGCTGCCTGCGTCTGCCGCCGTTTCCGTAGAAGCGTTCTTACTTCCACAGCCTGTCAGCGCCGCTGCGAGCATCGTAATGCAACAGAGCGCAGCTAACATTTTCTTCTTCATACTCTTTTCCTCCTTTTTATGAACATCCGCTTATGCGGTCTGTTTTCCGTTATTTTTTCTTTCTCTTTTTTGCAAATTCTCCGTTGCGGACAACCACGTCGAGAAGCACTGCCGCTACAACGATGATACCGATTACAAGCCGCTGGATTCCAACCTGCGCGCCGATCATGTTAAGTCCGTTTTCAAGCGTCTGCCATACGGCTGCGCCCGCCAGTGTACCGAGCAGGATTCCGGTTCCGCCAAGCGGGGAAACGCCGCCGATTACGCCTGCCGCTACACCGTACATTTCGTACATATTTCCGGCTTCCATATTACCCATGCTCGCCTGTGCGCAGAGGATCAGACCTACCATACAGGAGCAGATCGAGCTTACCAGATATGCCTTTGTTGTCGTCGCTACCACATTGACGCCGGACAGCTTCGCCGCATCGATATTGGAACCGATCGCATAAATATGTCTGCCCGTCCTTGTCTTAGACAACAGGAAGAAGAAAATAACAAACATAATGATCGCGATCCAAAATGTGTTGTAAATGCCAAGCGTCGTACCATAGTAGAAGAAATTCTGGAACGCATCGCCCGCCTCCTTGCCGATTCCGGTAGCGATCGCATCCGTATTTCTATTGTTGTTTACAATGTAAGCGATACCTCTCGTTACAAACATCGTGCCAAGCGTCGCAATAAACGGAGGCAGCTTGAACTTACCTACGAGATAGCCGTTGATCACGCCTACGACAAGGCAGCTTATCAGCGCTACGAGAATCGCTATGACCGGACTAACTCCGTGCGTCATCAGGGTTGCCGCGATCATTGCGCTCATGCCGACCATAGAACCGATCGACAAGTCGATGTTTCCTGTAATCAGCACATAGCTCTGCGCAATCCCGATCAGCAGATACTTCGACATGGAACGGAGCAGATTCAAAATATTCTGTCCTGAAAAAACTGCCGGATTGATGAGACCAAAAGCCGCATAAATCAATATCAGTCCGACAAAGGCCGTCAGCGCCGCTCCCATACCTCTGATTCCCAAAAGTCTCTTGAGCGGACTTTGTTTCTTACTGTTCATGTGATTTCCTCCCTCTATTTGCTGCTGCCGATCTTTTTATCTTCAAACGAAGTCGCCAGCTTCAATATTTCATTCTGTGTCGCCGACTCTGACATAAGCTCTCCGGTGATCCGTCCGTCGCACATAACGATGATCCTGTCGGCGACGCCCATGACCTCCGGCATTTCCGAAGATACAAACATAACGGCAATTCCCTGTTTTTTCAATTCGTTCATTAAGTTATAAATTTCAACCTTTGCCCCGACGTCAATTCCTCTCGTCGGCTCGTCAAAAATAACGACTCTTGAATTTCTTGCCAGCCATTTCCCGACTACGACCTTCTGTTGATTGCCGCCGGAAAGATTACCGGAATCGATTTCCACATTCGGCGTCTTGATCTTTAAATCTTTGACGGCTTTATCGCAAAGCTCCCGTTCCTTGCGGCTGTCCACTACGCCGAGCTTACTGCATATCAGATCCAGATTCGGAAGCGTCAGATTGTGACGGATGCTCAGTTTCGTACACAGGCCGTCTTTCTTACGGTCTTCCGGTGCAAGTACGACGCCGTTTTTGATCGCATCCATCGGGCAATGAATCGAGACTTCCGTTCCGTCCACATAAATTTCGCCGCTTTCTTTCGGATCGGCTCCGAAGATCGCCCTCGTCGTCTCGGTTCTGCCTGCGCCCATCAGTCCGGCGAAGCCGACGATCTCTCCCGCATAGACCGAGAAATTAATATCGCGTACCATGCGTCCGGCGTTTAAATGTCTGACTTCAAATATTTTTTCGCCCTTCTCACACACGACCTTCGGAAATTTTTCTTTGATCTCGCGTCCGACCATATGGGCGATGATCTCATCCATTGTCGCGTCTTTGAAATTCATGCTCGTAATATATTGTCCGTCGCGCATGATCGTTACCCGGTCTACGATGTGCTGCAGCTCTTCCAGTCTGTGCGATATGTAAACAATGCCGCGTCCTTCCGACTTCAGCTTGTGGATGATACGGAACAGATCGTCGATCTCCTTCGCTGTCAGCGCCGAGGTCGGCTCGTCCATAATCAGTATTTTCGCATTGATTGAAAGCGCTTTTGCGATCTCGACCATCTGCTGCTTGGATACCGGAAGTTCTCCGACCGTCTGGCGCGGATCGATATCGATTTTCAGATCCTCCAGAATCGCTCTTGCTTCTTCTTCCATCTGCGCATTGTTCAGTGCAAACCGTCCGCGCTTCTCACGTCCGAGAAACATGTTCTCAGCAACCGACAAATGCCTGCACATATTCAGTTCCTGATGAATGATCGCTACGCCGATCTGCTGCGCCTGCTTCGGCGTCAGGTCGCCGTATTCTTTTCCGAAGATCTCAAGGCTGCCTTCATTTCTTGTATATACGCCGCTTAAAATTTTCATCAATGTTGATTTTCCGGCTCCGTTTTCGCCGAGAAGCGCCATAACCTCACCGGAACGCAGTTCGAAGTTTACATTGTCCAATGCTTTGACACCCGGGAAAGATTTACAGATGTTCTTCATGGAAACAATTACTTCATTCATCCCATCACCCCTTCTTTTGCTGTTATTTCCTTTTCTATAATCAGTATAGCGGACGAAGGATTTTTCCAAAAGGGGGAGGAATTTTTGTTTTCAGGGGGATTTTTTAATATATTTGCCGCCGTCTTTTGTTTTTTCTTTTCTCCGCCAAAGAGACGACGTAAAAGAGCGGGAAATCTTATTCTTCATAAAATTTTCCGCTCTTTATTAACGCATTATTTTTCAATCATATCCGAAAAATCCCCGGTCATACAACCCATCTTTCAGACAGACGCCGCCGCGTCTGTCCTACCTCCTCAGATACTGGTTGATCTGCCGCTGCAGAATCCGCATGGAATTTTCAATATTGTCGTCGTTTTCAATGATACGGTTGATCTCGCTGTCCGCCATCGTGATAACCTCCGAATATTTCTGGAATTTCGGCGTGACTACGCCGTTTTCAATGACGTCGCTCACAAGCCTGTTGTCGATGAACTTCTCGTTCTTTTCCATATCCTCCTGCAGGATCGCCTCCGCCTCTTTTGACTGCGTTACCTCCTTTAATACGGAAACGCCCTGAGAATAGCGGAATAAGTCCATCTGGATTTCCTCGTCGTACGTCAGCAGCTTCAAAAACTCCCACGCCAGCCGCTCCTGATTCGTATTGCTGCTGATCCCCATTAGTAGCGTGTCGATCACCGACGTATTGCCTCCGGATTTTCCCGCCGGAAGCGTAATGCAGTCCCATTGGAATTTCGTATATTTTTTGATTTTATACGGATAAGTCTTATACGTCCTGTATTCCGTAAACGGCAGCGGCATAAACGCCACGTTGCCGGCGTCGAAATCGTCCTTCGTTACCTTGCGCATCTGACTGAGGTCGGAAATCTGCTTGGCGAACCGCACCGCCTCCGTCACCTTATCGTCATTAAAATAACTCTCTCTGCCGTTTTCATCAAATAATTCCGCGCCGTTGGAATATGCGGCTTCCATCCAGCCGTAATTATACATGCCGAACTGGTCGAGCAGACCGTCGCCGTCCCGGTCTTTTGTGATCCGTTCCGAGATCTGGTACAGATCGTCCCACGTCCAGTCGTTGTCCGGCACGGACAGCCCCTCTTTGTTCAAAAGCGATTTATTGACAAACATCAGCATTGGAACGGTCTCGTACGGAAGCGCATACTGTCTGCCGTCATACTGTCCCGACCGCAGCGTCGTCGCATAATATGCGTTTTTGTCAAACTCGGGATCAGCGCCCATCAACGGCTCAAGGTCTTTCATAATGCCGATCTCGGCAAACTGGTTGAAATCCTCCCCAAGCACCATAAAGACGTCCGGCTCCTTTCCGCGCAGAAGCTGTCTGGAAAACCACTCGGAATAGTCTTCTTTGCGGATGCCGCTGTAATAATGTACCTTCACGTTTTTATGGGTCGCCTCGAATTTTTCCACCGCTTTATCAATAATAACATAGCTGTTGGCATTGGCAACGTCCCAGTTGCTTCCGGCAAAAATGCCGACCTCAAGCACCGTCGTCTTTTTGCTCTGGTAGATGCACGCGCCGGCTAACAATGCCGCCGCGCAGACTGCCAAACCCCCTATGCTGATCTTTTTTCTCCTGTTCATACGTTATCCGGCTTTCTTTTGCTGACCCCCGTCTGCACCGCCCAGATCGCAAGCTGGGTACGGTCCCGCAGACCGAGCTTGTTTAAGATCGTGCTCAGATAATTGCGCACGGTTCCTTCCGACAAATTTAAGTTTTTCGCTACCTCCTTGTTGGAAGCGCCGAATTCGATCTGCTCGATGATCTTCCATTCCGTCTTCGTCAGCTCCTTTTCATAGCCTTCTTCGATCTGAATGGAATAATCCGCTTTCGCCATCTGGGAAAACAGCTTGACAACCTTTGTCGCGATATCGGGATTGATCATCGCGCTCCCGCTGTGTACCTTATGGATCGCGTCGATCAGCTCGTCCATCGAAACGCCTTTTAACAGATAACCGCTCGCGCCGAATTTCAGGGCGTTGTATACAAACTCATCGTCGTCAAACGTCGTCAGAATGATGATCTTGATCTGCGGATAGTTTTCTTTAATGATCTTTGTACACTGCACGCCGTCCATCTTCGGCATACGGATGTCCATCAAAATCACATCCGGCGCTTCCTTACGGATGCTCTGAATAACCTCCTGCCCGTTTGACACCGTTCCGGTTACATGAAGGTCTTCCTTTGTATTCAATACGATCTGAAGGCTCTGTCTGATCAGCTCCTGATCGTCTGCAATCAATACTTTAATCATATTCCTCTCCCCACCTGATCGGGATTCTCGCGATCACGCTGAAACCGTTTTCGCTCCGAAACTCCACCGTTCCGTTCAGCATACCGATCCGTTCCATAATATGCTTTGTTCCAAAGCCGCTCTTGATCTCGGCGCAGCCGATGCCGTTATCCTTGATCGTCAGCAGCACCATATTCTCTTCTTTTTCCATCGTAATGCGGACAAGACTCGCCTTTCCGTGGCGCAGGGCGTTCGTGACGCTCTCCTGAATCACGCGGTAAATGGCGCTCTCTTCATCCTCGTCAAATTTAAGCTTCCTGATCTTACAGTCAAAATAAATTTCCATATCCGTAACGGATTTCATATCTGTTATCATTTTCAGGATCGCCGTCTCCAGATTCAGACGTTCCAGAGAATCCGGCTTCAGTTCGTTCACCGAACGGCGGATATCAAGCAGACCGTTCCTTGCCACCTCCGAGATACGCTCCAGATGAGCCTTTGCCTCCTTCGGAGATACCTCGACCGTCGCAATGCAGGCGTCGATGCCGACCGAAATACCGGTCAGCGTATGTCCGAGCGTATCGTGAATCTCCCGCGCAAGCCTGTTGCGCTCCTTTGTTTCGCCCATATGCTCCGTGATCTTCGCATATTCCGCAAGCTGGCCGTTCGCGTTCTGGAGATCCGCGTTCGTCCTGCGCAGTTCCTCGTAAAGCATATTGACTTCCTCGATCGTCCCGCGCTGCTGCTGGATCATCAGACTACAGTAAATAATAAACAAAATAATGTTCAGAGAACCAAGCAGATTGTACGCACCGATCAGATACTGCTGTACCGACGCGTCGTAATAATTGAAATAATCGTTAATGGAATACAGATTGTAGCTGATCGAAAGGAGCTTCTGGTCCGTAAGGAGAAAACTGATCAGCGCCAGACAAATCATCAGATACTTTCCCTTATTCCCTTTCACATAATAAATAACCTCCGTAAACACAAGGAAAAATATCCCGTTATAGTTAAAATTCATAACGCCGACGATCGCCGCGCTGATCGCAAAATCAAGGATAAGCGTCACATAGATCTTAGACGGCTGATTGGCGTAAAGCCTTTCCCTTACGACAAAAGCGGCGATCAAAAGCGCGTACAGCAAAACGACAATATATACGTTCGTCATAGGATGCTTCGGAAGCGCATGGATCGTATCGAGAAATTCCCTCGCCTCATAATTCGAACAGATCCGCTCCGTCGTCCATGCGATCGAAACGACGACAAAAAATACCGCTATGAAATTGACGAACATGATAACAAGCCTGATGTCATGCAATTTCAATTTCTGCATTGTACCAACTCCTTACTGCCACCCGGCGAGATCAAACTGGTCGATATTATCGCGCGTGATCATCGTGACCGGAACGATCACAAGCTTTTCCACTTCTTTTCCGTCCAGATAATCATACGCCATTTCAAGCGCCTGATTGGCGATACTGATCGGACGCTGCGCGCTGCTGCCCTCCATATAGCCTTCTTTGATCATGACCTTGCCGTCCGGCGAGCCGTCGATTCCATAGATCAGAATACCGTCCTGTTTCTGATTCATCTGCAGCGCCGCAAGCGCGCCGAGCGCAGTCGGGTCGTTTCCTCCCAGCACGACGTCAAACGAAATGCCGGACTGTATGATCTCTTCCGTTACGTCCATAGAAACCTCCAGTTCGCCCTTCCCGTGCTTTACATCGACGATACTGTATTCCTTGTGTCCTTCGATCGTATCCATAAACCCCTGCACCCTGTCGTCGATCGATTTGGTTCCCGGGCTGTCGATCACGACGATCCTTGCAGAGTCCTTCTTTTTCATCATATCCTCCGCGCACTGCACGCCTGCGTCATAATTGTCCGAAAGAATGGAAAACGCCACGTATTCGTCGTCATATACGAGCGTATCGATCACAAATACCGGGACGCCCGCTTCCTTGCAGGCGATCAGAGCCGGGCGCACAGTTTCCCAATTCACCGGGTTTAAGAAGATCGCCGTAATATCTTCCTCCAGCATGTCCATGATCTGCTCGTTCTGCTTTTCCTGATCCTGCGCCGGATCGCGGTAAATCAGAATATCCCCGTTCGCTTCCACGATCTCCTCAATCTGGGCATTCATATCCTGAAAATAAGGATTGTTCATCGTCATATAAGTCGCGCCGAATTTACGGGGTTCTTTCGGCGAACTGTCCCCGCGCCCCTCCGCTTCCCTTCCGTTTCCGCAGCCATAAAAAAGAACGACTGTAAACAAAAAAAGAACAAAAACGCAGCTATATAAAATTTTATGTTTCCCGACTTTTTCCTGCATCATTCCTCCACCGCGCCGCACGGTTTTCGTAGAAACAGCAAAAATGCATCTGCTTACATGAACCCATGCCGCATCTGCATTTTTACCTTTTCTTATAAAAATATTATACCATAAAACTCCCCATCTTACAGTTTGGACTTTTTATTCCTTACATAATCCACATAAACAGCCAGAAGAATAACGCAGCCCTTTACAACATACTGCCAGAAAGAGTTGACGTTCATCAGATTCAGACCGTTGTTGAGAACGCCGATGATCAGACCGCCGATAATCGTTCCGCCGATCTTACCGGAACCTCCCGCCATACTCGTACCGCCTACGACTACCGCCGCGATCGCATCCATTTCCGCGCCGTCGCCCGCCGTCGGCTGACCGGAATACATACGAGACGCCAGAACGATACCCGCAAGACCTGCCATAATGCCGGAATAAGTATGTACAAGGAATTTGACCTTCGCTACGCTGATACCGGAGAATTCCGCTGCCTGCGCATTGCCGCCGACCGCGTACATATGGCGTCCGAGTTTTGTCTTATTCATAATGATTGCCGTTACGATCAGTACGATCACAAGGATTACAACCGGCGTCGGAACCGGACCGATATAACCCGCGCCGACGAACTGCCATTCCTTTGTGACAACGCGCACCGGAGAACCGCCCGTATAAACATAAGCGAGACCCTTTGCAATATTCATTGTCGCCAATGTTACGATAAACGGCGGAATCGTTGTTTTTGCGATTACCCAGCCGTTGAACATGCCGACGATCAGACCGATCAGCACGCCGCAGATCAGCGCGACGCCGAGCGGCAGATTGTATCTGGATACGCAGCCCGCAGCCACGCAGCCGGAAAGGGCGATGATAGAACCGACCGAAAGGTCGATACCGCCCAGAATAATAACCATCGTCATACCGCATGCCAGATACAGGTTCGTTGAAATCTGACGAAGTACGTTAAATACATTTTTCTGTGTCAGGAAAGATGTATTTGTCAGCGGATTAACCGCCAAAAAGACGCACAATACAAGAAGTGCCAGAATAATACCTAAATTTTCCTTGAAATATAGTTTTGCTGCTTTCGTATATCTCGAGCCCGCAGCGCTTTTCTTTTCTACTGCTTTTTCCTGAGCCATAGATGATCTCCTCCTTATCATTTCCTAATTTGCCGCAAGCTGCATGATCGCTTCCTGTGATACTTCCGTCCTGTCAAGACAGCCGGTGATATTGCCTTCGTTCATGACATAGACGCGGTCGCTCATATTGATGATCTCCGGCAGTTCCGAAGAGATCATAATGATCGACATGCCCTTTTTCACAAGCTCGTTCATAATCGCATAAATTTCGGATTTTGCGCCTACGTCCACACCTCTTGTCGGTTCATCCAGAATGAGTATTTTCGGATTTGTCGCAAGCCATCTGCCGATAATAACCTTCTGCTGGTTCCCGCCGGAAAGATTTCCGATGAGCTGTTCCTGCGTAGGCGTTTTCGTTGACAGCATATCAATATATTTTTGTGTAATTGCTTCTTCCTTTGCGGAATCTACAAAGATGCCTTTGATAAATTCGCCGAGCACCTCGATCGTGGAATTGTATTTCACGCTCTGCACCTTATACAGACCTTCCGCCTTTCTGTTTTCCGGTACAAGCGCAATGCCGTATTTCATGGCTTCGATCGGATTATGCACATGGACTTTCTTTCCCTCGATCTCGATCTCACCCGTATAATTTTTCGTCAGGCCAAAGATGCATTTCATCACCTCGCTGCGCCCTGCGCCGACAAGTCCGGCGAAACCTACGATCTCGCCCTTTCTGATCTCAAAGCTTGCATCCTTCGCCATCTTTCCGTCCGAGATATGCCCGCACCGAAGCACGACCTCTCCCGGCGTCTGGAAATCTCTTGTATAATAATTTGTAAGTTCGCGCCCAACCATCATGGCGATCAGCTCGTCCTTATTCGTTTCGCTGACTACCTTTGTTCCTACGTATTCCCCGTCACGCATAACCGTAACTCTGTCGCAGATCTGCTCCAGTTCGCTCATCTTATGAGAAATATAGATGATGCCTACTCCCTTTGCAGTCAGTCCGCGCATCGTTTTGAACAGGAACTCTACTTCCTTATCCGAAATAGAAGATGTTGGCTCATCCATTACAAGAATCTTCGAATTAAATGAAATCGCTTTTACGATTTCAACCATCTGCTGCTGCGCGATCGTCAGGCTTCCGACAAGCGCGTCCGCCTGAATATTCATACCGTTCGCGTCAAGAAGCGCCTGCGCCTCCTGCGTCATCTGTCTGATATTGACAAACCCGCCGTTCATCGGCTCCCGACCCAGGAAAATATTTTCCGCTACCGTCATATACGGTACGAGTACCAGCTCCTGATGGATAATTGCAATACCGTTTGCCTGCGCCGCTTTGACGCCGTCTATCGTTACTTTTTTCCCCTCGATGAAAATCTCGCCCTCTTCCGCGATATAAATACCGCCGAGCACCTTGATCAGGGTCGATTTCCCGGCTCCGTTCTCCCCCAAAAGCGCATGCACTTCACCCGCTTTTACGGTGAGACTTACATTATTTAAGGCAAGCACGCCTGGGAAGCGTTTCGAAATCCCCTTCATTTCCAATAAGCATTCTCCAGCCAATCCCTATCACCTTCCTTTATCCAAACTTCCTTACCCAAACTTTCTTATCTAAACTTCCTTTGCCGCAATCTTTTGATCTTCCGCGATATGATGTAGAAAAAGGGGCCTACCTCCAGCCCCTTTTTCGTTTTAACATTGCTCGCAATACATATTGCTCGCCATCCGGCGCTCGTACGGGAAACCCGCACTACGCTTCGCTCCGTGTGGGTAGCGCAACATTGCTCGCCATCCGGCGCTCGCAATGTTGCTTTACTGCCATCCGTCTGTTCCGTAATCCGCTACATTATCAGCTGTGATCAGGAATGTGTCAACCGGGTATCTGTCTTCCACTTCTTCGCCCGCCAGATATTTGTACATGATCTCTACGGATTTCTTAGCGATGCTGATCGGAGACTGCGCGCCTGTTCCTTCGATTAAGGATTCGCCTGTTGCAAGTTCTGCCTTAATGTCGGGAGAACCGTCAACGCCGTAAATCTTGCAATCTGTCAGACCTGCCGCGTTCGCTGCTGCCAGAGCGCCGAGCGCTGTCGGATCGTTTCCGCCGAAGATCGCTACAACGTCTCCGTGCGCCTGTAATAAGTCTTCTGCAATGCCCATAGATACTTCCAGGTTACCCTTTGCATCCTGCTGCGCTACGATGTCAAAGCCTTTGCCTTCGATCGCGTCAAGGAAGCCGTTTGTTCTGTCAACAACGGAGTTCATTGTCGGAGAATCAAGTACGATGATCGGACCGCCGTCCGGACATTTTGCAACGAGGTCTTCGCCGCATACATAACCTGCATTATAGTTGTCGGAACCTGCATAAGATACAAGGTAGCTCATATCGGCAACCTCTGTATCGAAACCGATGATCGGAATGCCCGCTTCTTTCAGAGCGTCCAGAGCCGGCAGGATACCTTCTGCTTCCGCAGGGTTCATGAACATAGCGTCGATTCCCTGTGCGATCAGATCTTCTACGCCGCTGATCTGACGCGTTACGTCGTTCGCCGGGTCAAAGGAAACAAGCGTATCGCCGTTTGCTTCTACTTCCTCGCGGATCGTCTGCTCTAAAACGACAAAGAACGGATTGGAGCCGTCCATGCATGTGTAACCGAATTTGTATCCGCCTTCCGGTCTCTCGCCTACGGTTGCTTCCGCTTCTGCAACCGCTTCTGTCGCCGCTTCCTGTGCAGCCTCTTCTGTTGCCGGTGCAGCTTCCTGTGCCGGTGCTGCCGCTTCTTCTTCCTTAGCGCCGCATCCGACTAACATCGTAGCTACCATAGCGGTGCAAAGAAGTGCGCTTAAAACTTTTCTTCTCATTTTTCCTTCCTCCCAAAAAGTTTTTTTATTTGGTACATCGTTATCATAGCGGACTTTTTTTCCAAAAACACCTAATTTTTGTAACAAGTTTCAAATGACATTTGTCATATTTTTTCTCCCAAAATGTGACAAATGTCCGTATAAAAAAGCTTTTTCGGGCATGCTTGCGCACCGTGGGCGGCACGCAAAAAAAGCCCCGGCGCACTTACGTGCGCCGAGGCCTTTTTTGATTAGATATTGGGGAAGTTCCCCGTAATCCTCTTATTTTGTCCTTTTACCGGATTAGTTCTTTCCGCCCTTCTTGGAAACGACGTCGAAGATAACGGCTGCCAGAAGTACGAGACCTTTTACGACCTTCTGATAGTTTGCGTCAACGCCCATGATACTCATACCAAGGTTGATAACGCCCATCAGAACCGCGCCTACGATAACGCCCGGTACGGTACCGACTCCGCCGTATGCGGAAGCGCCGCCGATGAAGCAGGAACCGATTGCGTCCATTTCATAGTTCTGACCATATGTCGGCTGTGCGCTCGTCATACGGGCAATCGTCAGCATACCTGCCAGAGCCGCTAAGAAGCCCATGTTCGTATAAGCGATAAAGTAAACTCTTTCCGTATTGATACCGGAAAGCTTCGTCGCCTTCTCGTTGCCGCCGACCGCGTAGAAGTAACGACCGACCGTCGTCTTGGACGTAATATAACCATATACAAAAACAACTACCATAACCCAGATCAGCGCCGTCGGAATTCCTTTGTACTGCGCCAGTTTGTATGTAAACGCAAGGATAACAAGGCAGATAACTACCATCTTTGTCATTGCCGGAGCAAGCGCTTCCATTTCATAGCCCTTCTTTGCTCTCGCCATACGGCCTCTTAAAATAACGATGACATAAACCGCGCATGCGATCACGCCTACGATCATACAGGTCAGGTTCAGACCTTCGCCGCCTCCAAGGAAATCAGGAACGTAGCAGTCCGCGCCGCCTCCGAACAGCTTTACAAAGAATTCGTTTGTAATAGAAACTGTCAGACCCTGTAATACAACGTTGGAAAGTCCGCGGAATACAAGCATACCGGAAAGCGTTGTAATAAACGGAGGTACGTGCACATAAGCGATCCAGAAAGCCTGCCATGCGCCGATCGCCGTACCGACAAGGATCATAACAAGGATGGATACCCATACGTTCACGCCTTTGTTTTCCATCAGCGTAGCGCCTACAGCGCCTACAAAGCAGACAACGGAACCAACCGAAAGGTCGATGTTACCGCCGGTAAGGATACACAGCAGCATACCTGTCGCAAGTACGAATACGTATGCGTTCTGTGCAACAAGGTTACTGATATTCTGCGGAAGCAGGATTTTTCCGCCGGTCTTCCATGTGAAGAACAAAGTAACCAGAATGAGTGCAATAATCATTGTATATTTTTTGACTCCTGCCATAACTTTTGCTTTATTCATCGTTTACGCTCCTTTATTACTTGACTTTAAGATGTGTGACATAATAACTTCCTGAGACGCTTCTTCTCTATCCAGCTCTCCGACCATCCGTCCTTCGTTCATGACATAAATACGGTCGCACATGCCGAGTACTTCAGGAAGCTCGGAAGAGATCATAATAACGGATTTTCCTTCCGCTACAAGCTGATTGATAATGCAGTAGATCTCATATTTTGCGCCTACGTCGATACCTCTGGTCGGCTCGTCAAGAATCAATACGTCAGGATCAGCAAACATCCATTTTGCAAGCAGTACCTTCTGCTGGTTTCCGCCGGAAAGATTGCCGACATTCTGCTCGACCGTCGGACATTTCGTTTTCAGTTTTTCCTTGTATTCTACGGCTACGGCGTATTCCTTATCCTTATCGATCACCGTATGGCTGCTGACCGCCGCAAGGTTAGCCATCGTCGTATTGATCTTGATCGGGTTGCTGAGGATCAGACCGTTGCCTTTTCTGTCTTCTGTTACATAAGCGAGCTTATTGTCGATCGCTTCCTTGACATTATGTAAATGCACTTCTTTTCCGTTAATAAAAAGCTGTCCGCTGATGTTCGTACCATAGCTCTTTCCGAAAATACTCATGGCAAGCTCGGTTCTTCCTGCGCCCATCAATCCGGAAATGCCGACTACCTCGCCGCGCCTTACGTTCATGCTGACATTGTCGACAACCTTACGTTCCGTATAAAGCGGATGATATACATTCCAGTCTTTTACTTCCATCAGAACGTCGCCGATCTTTACATCCTTGCGTTTCGGGAAACGGTCTGTCAGATCGCGTCCTACCATACCTTTGATGATACGGTCTTCTGTAATTTCATCCGTCTTTTTATCCATCGTTTCAATCGTGGAACCGTCGCGGATAACGGTAATTTTATCTGCTACATAAGAAACCTCATTCAATTTATGAGATATAATAATCGAAGTCATCCCTTCTTTTTTGAACTGAAGCATCAGGTCCAGAAGCGCCTGAGAATCTGTTTCGTTCAAGGAAGAAGTCGGCTCATCCAGAATCAGAAGTCTTACCTTCTTTGCCAGCGCTTTCGCGATTTCGACAAGCTGCTGTTTTCCGGTACCGATGTCTTTGATCAATGTTCTGGAAGATTCTTTCAGACCTACGGTACGAAGCAGTTCGTCTGCCTTGCCGTATGTCTCGTTCCAGTCAAGTGCGTATTTATGTCCTCTCTCATTTCCAAGGAACATATTCTCGCCGATCGTCATATATGGGATCAGAGCCAGTTCCTGATGGATAATAACGATCCCCTTTTCTTCACTGTCTTTGATCTTGTCAAATTTACATATTTCTCCGTCATAAATAATATCTCCCTCATAAGTGCCATAAGGATAGATACCGCTTAATACATTCATCAGCGTGGATTTACCAGCGCCGTTCTCACCTACCAGAGCGTGAATTTCACCCTCCTCAACCTTTAAATTAACGTTATCAAGGGCTTTTACGCCAGGGAATGTTTTGGTGATATTTTTCATTTCAAGTAATACTTTCGCCAACTGTATCCCTCCAATATCTAATCAAATCCGGCTGCTGCCACCCGCAGCCTTATAAACCATTTTTTCTAGGAAATAGGGGGGACCTTTTTTGTCCCCCCTGTGTATCATGTCTTCCTTATCAATCTTTGTCAGCGCTTACGATTACTGTAAGTCTGCTTCTGTATAGTATCCGGAGTCGATCAACAGCTCTTTGTAGTTGTTAACATCTGCGAATACAGGATCGCAAAGGTAAGAAGGAATGATGCCTGTTCCGTTATCATAGCTTTCTGTATCGTTTACAGGAGCCTCGCCGCCCTTCATGATAGCGTCAACCATCTTAACAACCTGTGTTGCAAGGTCACGTGTATCTTTGAAGATAGACATGGACTGTTTGCCGGCGATGATGTTCTTTACGGATGCGATGTCGCAGTCCTGACCTGTCAGAATCGGATACTCGCCTGTGTAGTTAGCTGCTAAAGAGTTTGCTACGCCAAGCGCTGTAGAGTCGTTGGATGCAAGTACAGCGTCAAGTGTTGTTCCGTCAGAGTAGTTAGAAGCGATGATAGCATCGAATCTGGACTGTGCTGCTTCTGTTGCCCAGTTAGCTGTAGCGCATTCCTCGAAGGAAACCTGACCGGATTTAACAACTAATTTGCCCTCGTCGATGTACGGCTGAAGAACATCCATAGCGCCGCCGAAGAAGAATCTTGCGTTGTTGTCGCCCGGGTCGCCTGTGATCAGTTCGATGTTGAAAGGACCGTCAGCGTTGTCAAGATCAAGCTGATCTCTGATGTATTCGCCCTGAACAGTACCTACTTTGTAGTTATCGAATGTCGCATAGTAGGAAACAGCGTCGGAGTTCATGATCAGACGGTCATATGCGATAACAGGAATGCCTGCTTCTTTTGCCTGAGCTAAAACTGTTCCAAGAGAATCGCCGTCGATTGATGCGATAACGAGTAATTTGCATCCGTTGGAGATCATGTTTTCGATCTGGGAAACCTGTGTCTGGATATCGTTGGATGCATACTGTAAGTCAACCTCGTAGCCGGCTTCCTTTAACTGAGCTTCCATGTTAGAACCATCCTGATTCCATCTCTGCAGATCCTTTGTAGGCATTGCTACGCCGACAAGTCCGCCTTCTCCTGCAGGAGCCGCTGCTTCTTCTGTTGCCGCCGCGTCGTCAGCCGGCGCTGCTTCTTCAGCAGGTGCTTCTTCTGTTGCTGCCGGAGCTTCTGTTGTAGACGCGCTGTTTCCGCAGCCTACTAACATAGTAGCTACCATTGCCACGCTAAGAATAGCGCTTAAAACTTTTCTTTTCATTTTGGTATTTCCTCCCTATTATTTTTTGTAGCATACCTTTGCTACAAGTAAAATATATCACAAAAAAAGCAGTAAAAGTTTGCGACTTTCTGTACATTTTTAATTCTGTTTTTTAGCACAAAAAGAGAGTGCTAGCATTTTTTTGCTTCAAAACGCCGCACTCCGCAATTTTGTCCTGTTTCATTTGACTGCCGCTCCTGCAGACCGCTATTCCAACGCTCCCGGCACGTTGAGGTACACATCCTCCTTGAGATGGAAACCGCTGTTGATGATGACTTCGTCCATATTGTCCCGGTAAACGCTGATCGGCGAAAGCGCCATATACGGCACTTCGTAGCTGCCGTCGTCGATCATGTTCTCTGCGCCCGTTTCTTCTCCTTTGCCGAGCGCGACCGCACACTGCGCCGCTTTCTGCGCAAGCTTCTCGACCGGCTTATAAACAGTCATGATCTGCGTTCCCTGCACGATTCTCTGACACGCCGCAAGATCGGCGTCCTGTCCGACCACTCCTATCTTGCCTGCAAGCCGCCGCTCCGCAAGCGCCCGCACGACGGCCGTCGCAATATCGTCGTTGCCGCACATGATCGTATCCGCCCGGTTTACCGCATCGGCATGCTCGTAGACATAAGCGGCGGCCAGCTCCGCTTTCCAGCCGTCTGCATACATCGTATCAATAATTTCGATCCCTTCCCTGCGCATCACTTCCCGGAATCCCTTTTCTACCATCGACACATTATTGTCCGCATGCGGTCCGCACAGCATCAGCACGGTTTCGACCCCTTCGCCCCCGCTGCTTTCATATCCCGCAATGCCTTCGCCCATCATTGTGCCGACCATTTCGTTATCAAAGGAAATGTACAGGTCAACGTCCGCGTTTTTAATCAGGCGGTCATAAGCAATGACCTTGATCCCCGCATTTTTTGCTTTCTGCACAACCGAGGAGAGGCTGTCGGAATCGATGCAGATAATGACGATCACGTCCATCTCTTTGTCGATAAAATATTCGATCTGGGCGATCTGCTCCTCAATATCGCCGTTCGCATTCTGCACATTGACCTCCGCGCCAAGCTCCTTTGCCGTGGAAACAAAAACGTCCCGGTCTCTCTGCCAGCGTTCGATCACAAAAGAGTCAAAGCTCATGCCGATCTGCATCTTATCCTCTGTTTCAACCGCTTCTTCCGCAACCTGTTCCTCGCCGGCGCCGCAGCCGGTAAGCAGCAACAGAAGCAGAAGAAAAATACTGAAAACCGCTTTTTTCATCATCCGTTACGCCCTTTCCTTATATTCCGTCGGCGTGACGCCGGTATTTTTCTTAAAGGTCCTGCTGAAATAATTCGGGTCCGCGTAACCGATCTCACCGCAGATCTCCTTCATTGACATATCTGTTTTCAAAAGCAGCTCCTTGGCGCGGTTCATACGGATCTCCGTCACATATTCCACAAAGTTCCGCCCTGTCTCCTCCTTGAATATCTTACTGAAATAGTAGGGGCTGATCTCTACCTCCCGCGACACGTCGTCGAGCGAAATATCTTTGTTGTAATGACTGTCAATATACTTCCGGGCGCGCTCTACGACGCTGACGGACTGCTCTTCCCTCTTCCCCGCCACATTCCGGCCGGCATTCGCCATTTTCTCAACAAACCATACCCTCACCTCATCCAGACTCTCTGTCTCCAACAGACTCGGCAGATAATCCCGGCGGCTCCTGAAATGATAGACTCCGCCTCCCGTTTCATAGGCGATATGCTCCGCCCAGAGAACAAACTCAAGCGATTTGAGCTTAATATCCGTCATATACTCCGCATGGTTTTCCTCCATCCAGTCAAAAAAGCGGTTCGATTCCGCAACAACACCGTTTACATCGCCCTTCTCCATCAATTCAAACAGCATTTTCTCCGTGTCAGCCGGATAATTTTCTTCATACATGACGCCAACCGGCGCATCGTCGACATGCGCCACCCGGTTCGTTGTCTGTATGAGCGCGTTCAGCGCTTCATTATAGGATTCCGCCGCCTCGTGGATGCGCTTCACCGAGCCGATGCCGACGCGGAATGCAACGTCTGTCCGCGCTTTCAGCTTTCGCGCCAGCTCGCGCGACTTCTCGATCAGCAGAATTCTTTCATTATATTCAAGTTTAGATTCCTTGCACGGAACAAGAACCGGTATCTTATTTGCCATGACCTGTCCCATAATGCCCGGCAGATAATCGTCCGTTACTTCCCGTATTTCTTTATACGCGTTTTGGACGCGGATGCTCGCGCCGACCGCGTTCGTCATATGATTGCCTTCCTGCTCTTCCCCGCAGACGAGCGCCGCCATATAAGCGTAATCCTCCGAAATGCCGAGCAGATTTTTGAAATTTTCAATATCCTCGTCAAAATATTCATGATATAAAAGGCTTTGAATCAGACCGTTTTCGATGATCGGGATGACCGTTTCCATTTTTTCCCGGATCATCAGGTCCTGGCTGCGCTTTTCCCGTTCTTTGCCGATAATGCGCATCGCGCGCCGCAGCACCGCGACGATCTTTTCCCGTTCCACCGGCTTGTTCAAATACTCCAGCACGCCGATGCTCAACGCCTCCTTGGCATAATCAAATTTGTCGTACGCGGACATAATGATAAAGACGGTGTGCGTATTCGCCTCCCGTATTTCCTTCATGGCGTCGATGCCGTTGATGCCGGGCATCTGAATATCCATCACGGCAATATCCGGCCGGAAACGTTCTGCCAGTTCAATCACGCTTCTTCCCGTCTTTGCCGATTCGATCACACATTCGCCCGCAAATTCTTTTTCAATGATGAATTTCAGAGAATCGATTACGATTCCCTCGTCGTCCGCAAGCATAATCTTATACATCTTCGTATTCCCCTTCCCTGACAGGAATATAGATCAGTACCTCTGTTCCTTTATTTTCTCCTTCGCTGATAATTGAAATAACGTCTTCTTCATTCAAAAACAACCGCAGTCTGCCGATAACGTTATCCAGACCGATGCCGTTGGAATCCTTTGACAGATCCGCCGCTTTAAGCTGACTTGACATAATTTTGTCGATCGTCTCCTGCGCAATTCCGATGCCATTGTCTTTCACGCTGATACAGATCGTATCGTTCATCCGGTAAACCGAAAGCAGTATCTCGCCTTCCCAGTCTATGTTGCGGATTCCGTAATTGACGCAATTTTCTACGAGCGGCTGCAAGATCATGCTCGGAACCTGCACGCCGAGCAGTCTCTCGTCCACACGCTTGCGGAAATGAATATCTCCCGAAAACCGAACGTTTAAAATATAAATATAAGTGTCCACAAGCGCAATTTCTTCCGCCAGCGTCACCGTATCGTTATTTTTCTTAACGTTATAACGGAAGAAATCAGCCACCTTCTGCACATAATGATAGGTGCGGTCGGCTCCCTCCATCATGGCGAGCTGCGCGCCGGCATTGAGCGTATTAAACAGGAAATGCGGATTGATCTGCGCCTGAAGGTATTTGATCTGCGCATCCTTTAAATGTGTCTCCATCATCAGCTCCTTTTCCTTCATAGCGCGCTCGTTCTCCATACTCTGCTTCACCCGCTCGATATACTCGCGGATACTGACGATCATCTGATTAAACGCCTTGCTCACGCTGCCGACCTCATCCTGCGTAACGACCGGCAGAAGCTCTACGTCCAGATTGCCCTTCGCCACCTCGTCCGCCGTTTCCGCAAGCTCTTTCAACGGACTTGTGATCGTCCTTGTAAGCAGGACGATCAGAATAATATTGCTGGCTCCGACAAGCAGCAGCGTAACGATATTGATCGTTTCCAGATACTGCATCGTAACGGACAGCGCCTGATATCTGCCGGCATTCGCATGAAACTGTTCGTTATTCAGACTATTGATATACGTATTGATATAGTCATAAATCTTCGTCGCCTTTTCATAACGCGCCTTGACCTTCTCCACATTGCCGCCCCGCTTTGCATCGATCGTCTGATTCGTCAGCGACAAATACTCCTCCGACATGCTCCTGATGTTTTTTTCCATCAGCTTTAAGTCATTGCCGTAGATGCGACCGTTCAGTTCCCCAATCAGCTTGGAATAATCCTGTTCGTTGCGGTAATAATCCTCCATTGCATCGCTCGTCCGCGTATTTAAATAATCCGTCATGCTCGTCTGCACGCCAGACAGCGTGTCCGCAAGTTTGTTCAGACTGATATTGCTCAAATAAACCTCATCAAGGCGGTTGATCATGTGATTGACATTCACATACATGAAAAAATTGACGATCAGAATAATGAGCGTTGTCAGAATGAACACGCACAGCATTTTTGCACGGATCGTAAGCTTACGGAGTCTGTCCATTCTCATCACCTCCGAGATAATCTCTTACGTTCTGTATCGTAATCACATTGGTGCCGACGCTGAAATACTCGCTGACATATCCGTTCGTCCGGTATTCGTCCATTGCCTCCACACAATATTTTCCCATTTCTTCCGTGTCGATCGATATGGTGGAACGCACAACGTTCCTCTCAACCGCGCGCAGGATCGTTTCAGAATCATAATTGCCGATAATATCGATCTGTCCCACCATATTATAATCGACAACCGCCTGATACGTACAAGAGGTGGACAGCTCGTCAAGACAAATAATGACGTCCGGAAGCGGCGTTTCCATCAATATCTTACGAATGGATTCCTCCGCGTCAAACGCTCCCTGATTTTCTACGGCAACCGCCCGCACTTGTATTTCTCCCAGATTTTCCTTTTCCGTCTCTTCCGCAACCGCCTCCTGAATGCCGGAAAAAATAATATTCTGACTTGTGTCCGCCGTATCGGCGCTCATCAGCACAAGCACGTCCTTTACTTCTTTTTCCTTGATCGTCATAACCTGCCTGCCGTATTCTCTGCCGAGGTTGTAATTGCTCACGCCGACATAGCTCTTACGGATTCCCTGACTGTTGTCCCCGAGCACCGTGACGACGGGAATTCCCTTCTCCTGCGCCTCAAGCAGATAAGCCGTCATCGCAGGCGATTCGTCCGCTTCGAGAATAATGCCGTCCACGCCGGACATAATCGCGATCTGCAAAAGCTCCTCCCGGGAATAATCCACGCTTAGGTTGCTGCCAAGCATCTCCACATAGGCGCCGGTCTCCCTGCCCGCTTCCTTCGCGCTCTGGTAGACAGACTGCCAGAACGCCGAATCGTGGTCCGACGGAATCAAAACATAGTAAGCGTCGTAGCTCTCATAATCCACATCTTCCAGAAGCTCCGCGCTCCGCATCATATTTTCCCTGAAAAAGAACATACTGCCCACTGCAATGAGCAATATAAAAGCAACAGAGCAAATACAGCCAATAATAAGCGCCCTGTTGCCTCCGTTATAATTCTGTAAGCCGTCGTTTTCTTTTTTACGCATTTTCTTTCTTTTTATCCCTATCCTTCGTCTTACCGTTTCCCTCTTCCTGCTCTTCGCGGAAGCTGTCGATGACCTTTTCGATCAGCATTTTTTTCATATAAACGTCAAAGCTCAGGCAGCATATAAACGCAAACTTATGCAGAAAATCCGCCTGCTCCGCCGGCGCGTCCGCAAACGCACGTTCCGCCGCTTCGTATTTGCCCATGACGTCCGCTTTCAGCCGCTCGATCTGATCGTCCTGCATGTGGAACACTTCGTCGTAGACCGCTACGAGGTCAAGCCCGCCCTTCGTTCCAAAATACCGCTCCGTAATCGGTCCAAGCAGAGTCTGGATATCCGTAATCGACAAAATATTTTTATAATAATAAATAAAGATCAAAAGCAGCACATGCTCCTTGGAATACTTCTTCTTAACCGGAGGCGGAAGCAGATCGTTTTTGGCATAATTATTAATCATCGTCTTTGTCAGTATCTTATCGTTTTCTGGATTGCGCGCCGCCGTCTTAAGCTTTCTGTCCATAAACGTCAGCACCTGATCCATATACAGATCGATGTTTGGAATCTCTTCCGATCTGATATAGTCGATCCGGTCAAAACTTGCCATGATGCTGTTCAATAAATCCGTCGTATCGATTTTCATGCCTTGCTCCATTCTGAACGTTTCCGCCGTCGTTTTCCCTATTCTTATAGTATATAGTTTTTAGAACTACATGACAAGCATTTCTTTCCCGGCGCGTTTCCCTTTACTTTAAAACTTTAATATGTTAAAATATAAAAAGTTTGAGCTTGACCGATTGATTTTATACTGCGAATAAGGAGGGCATTATGAACAAAAAAATCAAAACCGATGCCGCAGACCATCTGTTTGATGCGATTCTAAGTTTGAATACAAAAGAAGAATGCTATAATTTTTTTGAAGATCTGTGTACCGTAAACGAGCTGCTTTCACTCTCGCAGCGTTTTGAAGTAGCCGCAATGCTGAGGCAGCGTTGCACGTATCTGGAGATCGCCGAAAAAACCGGCGCTTCTACCGCCACGATCAGCCGCGTCAACCGTTCCCTGAACTATGGAACGGACGGTTACGAGCTTGTTTTTGACCGGCTCGCCAAGCAGGAAAAATAAAAGGAAAGAAAAAAGAGGACGTCTTCCGTCATTATGCGGCCTGAGAGCGTCCTCTTTTTATACCGTCTATTCGTTTTGCGCTTCCGCGCTTTTTGCTGCCGCAGCGCTCTGCGGCGCCGCTTCGTCGTCCATAAAGCACTGTCCGCGGAAAACGGCGTTTTCATCGACGATCAGCTTCTTTGTATGCAGATTGCCGTTGACCTTGCCGGTCGCTGAAATGACAATCTTTTCTTTTGCGATCAGATCGCCTTCCACCGATCCGCCGACCATGATCGTAGACGCGGTCACATTGCCGCTTATCCTGCCGCTCACACCGAGCACAAGCGCTCCTTCGATCTTCACGTCGCCTTTAATCAGCCCGTCTACCCGCGTCGTCTCTTTTGCGTACAGCGTCCCTTCAAACACGGCGTCCTGTCCGATAATGCTTTTGATTTTTACATTCGGTGTTTCATTCGTATCTTTTCTTGATAACATATTTCCTCCTAACCGTACACTTCCAACAGCTCCAGCGGATCGATCAGCGCTCCGTCCTTTGTAATCTGATAACCGAGCCTTTCCTCCGGAGACTGCATTTCATACAACGCGCCGCCGCGCTCCACCTCGTCGCCTTCCGATACCGCCGGTTCGGAAGCCGCTCTATAAATAGAAGTATATCCGTTTCCATGATCAAGCACAACGCGGTAACCATAAGCCGCATCCGGCTCTGCCGCCGCAACTGTGCCGCTTGCCGTCGCAATGACCTTTGTACCTGCCGATGCGGAAAATACGACGATCGGTTCCCCGTCCGTCAGATCCGTCTCCGCATCCGCCGTATTCTCTCCGGCGTCCTCAGCTTCGTTATCCGTCTCTCCGCCTTCCGCCTCTTCCGTCTGCATCTCGGAGCTTTCCAGTATTACCGCAGGTCCTGCCAACGGGAAACCGCTCGGGATTTTCCTTTCTTCTTCCTCCCGCTCCTGCTCCTTCTTTGTTTCTTCATTCTGTGTCACCGTATCGCTCAAAAGAGCGACTTTATCGGACAATTCCGAATTTTCCGCCGCAAGCGTCTGGTTTTCCGCCGTCAGCTCGTCCACCATGCTTTGTAAGTCCGTTTCCCGCTTCTGCATCTCGCCAAGCGCCGCCGAATGATGGATGGCAACGCCGGCAGATATAACGAGCGCCGCCGCGATCAGGGCAAGCAGTATTGTTACGAGCGTCTTGCCAAGATAAAACGGATGTATCCCGCCGTCAGGCGAATCGGAAACGATCATGACCGTATAATTGATTCGTTTTTTATGTTTTCCGGATTCCACTTTGTTCACCTCCGTATTTTCGATTCTATCATAGTTTTTCTGCTTTGTAAAATTTTTCTTAATATTTTCGTAATATTTCAAGTTTTTTTCATGAAGTTTATACTTCTTTTCTTTACTTTTTTCCATATCTATGCTATTCTAACTTTGTTGCAGCAAGACGCTGCAGCGGACAATTTTATTTTTATTTTTTTGGAGGTATCTGAAATGAACAAAGGTACAGTAAAGTGGTTCAACAACCAGAAAGGTTACGGATTCATTTCTGACGAGCAGGGAAATGACGTATTCGTACACTACTCAGGATTAAACATGGAAGGTTTCAAGTCTCTTGAAGAAGGCGCTTCCGTTGAGTTCGAAGTAGTAAACGGCGAAAAAGGTCCTCAGGCAGTCAACGTAACTAAGTTATAAGATTTTCTTTCTTATAACGCTCTATAATCAGTTTTTCGATGTGCCTTTTCTTATATAAATTGACATGACATACACGACTCATTTTATTTTAGAAATACGCAATATTGTTTTAACGGATTATGAGAAGAACCAGTCTCACAGACTGGTTCTTTTTTTCAGAGAGGAGAAATTATTATGATGAAAAAACGAGCCTTACCATTTTTAACCGCTGCGATCACAGCCGCCGCTCTTTTAACAGCCTGCGGCGCGGAAAAACAGCTTCCTCAGCTCACCCCGACTGAAAATGAAGCGCAGACCGAAGATGCCGGGAATACGCCAAATGCGGGAATCGAAACGTCCTCGCAGGAGACGGAAAGCGCCGGTACGGATACGGCCGCAGAAACGGACGCTCCCCTGACTGCCGCCGAAGCTTCCGCGGCAGACGCCGATCTGACAAACGACTCTCTCGGTCCGGTCAGCTTCACGCCAAACGAAAACGGCTATTCTATGGTATACGGAAGCAATGTGCTGCATGCTTATTTCAAACGTCAGAACGTCATCGCAGGCAGCGGAAAAATGACAATCATAAATAGAGCGGATGATTCCGTCGTTGAAGAGATCGATCTGAAAGATACGGAAAAATGCATCGTCGGAGAACAGGATTCCACCTTCTCCCTGCTCGGCTGGGACGGCGGCACACACCTGATCATCTGTCTGAAGGATACGCCTGCCAGCGGCGAATCATATTATGTAAACCTAGAAGAAGGCGCTTTCACATCCGCAGACGGCACGATCCGTTCCAAGGCGGTTACCGATTCCGAAACATGGCGTTACGGCGTCGCTCCTTACGGCATCATTCCAGCCCTGCCAAGCGGTTCCGCAGTCTATGTCGGGGATGTGCTTTCCGCAGATCTTCTCGTGCGGCAGCCTGCCGCTTATGCAAAAATTGAAAATTATGATGAAAACAGAGTCCGGTTCAACGAAAAAGAATTCGAAAAGGATGGAAAACTGGAAATCAAGATCTACCAGATCGGCGACGATCCCTTTACCGTCACCTTCTATGACGGCGACGATAATCCGATCGGAAGCGTCACGCTTTCCTATACGGCGTCCATGCCCCCTGAGCCGGAAGAAGAAGCGCCCAGAAAATCTGTTACAAACTTATAGGGCGTAGACCGACCAAAACGACCGCCGCAGAAAGCGCATATTTCAGATCCTGACGGAGCCGCTGCGCGCAGAATGTCTTTCGAATCTTGGCACATTCGCAAACGTCATTCTACCGCAGCAGCTCCATTATTTTTTCGATCTCCATTGTTCCTCCGAAAAGCGACAGCGCACTGCCGATCGTCACATGGACGCGCCCTTTCCCGACGCGTTTCAAAAGCCTTATATCCTCATAATCGTGCACGCCGCCCGCATAGGTCACAGGAATCTGTTCAAAACCGCCCAGCATTTCAACAAGCGGTATCTCAATTCCGTTTGCCTTTCCTTCCACATCGACCGCATGGATCAAAAATTCACTGCAATATCCCGCAAAAAAGTCAAGCGCCTTTTCATCGAGTACAATATCCGTATATTTCTGCCATCTGTCGGTCACAATATAATACTGCCCGTTCTTTTTGCGGCAGCTTAAATCAAGCACAAGACGCTCTCTGCCGACCTGAGCGCGCAGCTTTTCCAGATTGTCATAATCGATCTGTCCGTCGCGGAACACATACGACGTCACAATGACATGAGACGCGCCCGCATCCAGATACTGCGCGGCGTTTCTGTCATCGATTCCGCCGCCGACCTGCAGCCCCTGCGGATAGGCGGACAGCGCAAGAAGCGCCTGCGCCTTTGTCGCTTCAAAATAATCGCTGCCCTCTTTGTTGAGCAGGATCACATGTCCGCCGCGAATGCCAAGCTTTTGATAATAGCGTGCAAAATAATCGGCGTTTTCAACCGATGTAAAATTTTCCTTTGCAAAATCGCCTTCATCCTTAAGGCTGCCTCCTACGATCTGCTTCACCTTTCCGTTATGAATATCGATACATGGTCTGAACTGCATACCGTCTTCTCCCATCCGTCCGCTTTTCTTATTTTTATATTTTACAACTTTTTATATTTTACAACAGCCCGCGTCTTCATACAAATGATTTCTATCTGTTTTATGTATAAAATCCGCTGCGCCGAACATACTACCAATGAAAGAATCGACAGGCAAAGCCTTTGATTCCCAATTTCACAGTGAAATCAGAAAAGGAGCGAATTTATGAAAAAGTATGCAAGAACGCTGTCTCTTTCGCTTGTTCTCATTCTTCTCTGTGCAGCTCTGGCTGCCTGCGGCTCGAATGATAAAGACAAGACGAATAATCAGACCGGCAGCACAAACGAAACGACAGGAACGGCAGGCGATACCGCGGCCGACAATACGGCGGACAGCGGCGCAGAAAACAACACGGCCGACAATAACACAGGCGTGATGGACGACAATGCCGCCGCAGACGACACGCTCGGAAATGATACCGACAACGCAGCGGGCGAAAACGGCGACGCGGGAAACGGCGGAAACGAAACCATGCTTGACGACGCAGGAAATGCAGTCGGCGATGTTGTAGACGATGCGGCCAACGGCGTATCCGATGCGGCACAGGGCGTTGCCGACGTTACGGACGACGTTGTCGGCAGCAACAACAATAATAACAACCAGTAATTTCCTTTCCTAGAAGCCAAAAGGCTGCTGGATTTTCACTCTGAGAATCCAACAGCCTTTTCATTTTCTGCATTTTTAAATTTTATGCCATGTTTCCGCCGGCTCATATTGCCGCACTCTATTTCAGCTTCTCTACGATACTGCCGTCCTGATATGCCTGCAAAAGCAGTTCCAAATGCCTGATACTCTCCTTAAGCTCCGTACCGATGTCGGTATCCGCTACGCGCAGCCTGTTTGCCGCCGTCTCAATCACGATCGAATCAGAAAAAATATCCGACTCATTCTGAACCGCCGCCTCTTTCGACTCAAAAGTCTCATGCGCTACAAGACGCATACCGTGGGAATTGGCAACAAGCGTATAGCCTGCAATTCCCGTCTTGCCCTGATAAGCCTTGGAAAAACCGCCGTCAATTATGAGCAGCTTGCCGCCGCATTTGATCGGCGTCTCGCCTTTTTTCAGTTCCACCGGAACATGTCCGTTGACAATGTGCGACTTCTTTTCATCCAATCCGAATTCCCGCAAAATTTTATTCAGTATTTCCTCGTTGTCGTTCAGTCGGTAATAACTGTTTTTGATCTCCTTATGCGTCTCCTTGTCCGTCACAAAATACCGTTCAAAGGTCGCCATCTTGTCCTTTCCGAAAACAGGGGAGTTCGGTCCTGCCCAGATATACCAGATCATATCCTGGCCTTTTCTTTTTTCCGCCACATTATGCCGGTTATAAAAACCCTTTCTCGCATAATGCTCCAGCACATCGTACAGCTCCTTGCCGCTGTACTCTTTCCCGTCGATCTCCACCGATTTGAAATTTCCGTTTTCATCCATCGGTACGCAGCCATGATAAAGCAGATTTGAATTGTATACCTTATACAGACCGCCCTTGGAAAACAGAAACCGTATGTGCCGTTGCAGCTTCTCACAATGGACGAACGCCTGCCGCAGCCGTTCCATCAGTTCCGCTTCCTCGTGAGTCAGCTTATATGGATTCTCGGGATTGACCGTCGGGAAATCCACATCGTTCATCTCATACGCCTTGCCGCCGATCATCACCGTCTTATTCTCATAATCGATCTTGTCGAGCAGCAGACGGTCATCCATATGAAACTCAGGATGACGCTTAATGATCTGCCCTTCCAGCTTAAACTGAATGATCGCCATCGCCTTATGCATTTTCATATCCATGCTGAGGTCTTTCGTATTATAATCCGTATTATATTTGATCGCAAACGTATCGCAGTTCGTGTCCGCATAGGTTTCCATCGCAAAGGTCACAAGCGGGATCAGATTGATGCCGTAGCCGTCCTCCAATGTGTCCAGATTGCCGTAACGCGCCGACATACGGATGACCGTAGCGATACATGCTAGATGTCCGCTGGCGGCTCCCATCCAGACAACGTCATGGTTGCCCCACTGAATATCAACGGAATGATATTCCTGCAGCGTATCCATAATGATATGCGGTCCCGGTCCTCTGTCATAAATATCCCCTACGATATGCAGATGATCGATTACAAGACGCTGAATCAAATTGCCGAGCGCAATGATAAAACCGGGAGCGCTTCCAATACGGATAATCGTATGAATGATCTCATTATAGTAGGCTTCCTTGTCCTGAACCTCCGCCTTCTCCGTAATCAGCTCTTCAATGATATACGCAAAGTCTTTCGGCAGCGCCTTACGCACCTTGGAACGCGTATATTTGGAAGAGACGCGCTTTGTAATCTGTACGAGCCTGTGCAGCGTAATCTTGTACCAATCCTCAATATTGTCCTCCTGCTGCAGAACAAGCTCCAGCTTCTCCTGCGGATAATAAATGAGCGTTGCAAGGCTTTTCTTGTCTTTCATGCTCAGCGTATTGCCGAACTCCTCGTCGATCTTGCTCCTGACAGAACCGGAACCGTTTTTCAACACATGATTGAACTGCTCATATTCTCCGTGAATATCCGTCAAAAAATGCTCCGTTCCCTTCGGCAGATTTAAAATCGCCTGCAGATTGATGATTTCCGTCGACGCTGCAGCGATCGTCGGATATTGAATCGCCAGCGTTTTCAGATACATCATTTCCAAATCTGTCAGATTTTCCCCAATTCTTTCATTTTCCATCGTCTTTTCCGTTTCCACCCGTTTCCCCTTTCCTGTAAACCGCGCTTCTGCCTTCTCTCAGGGCGCGCCTTTTATTGTTCCCGCAAACGCTTCCTTTTATTGTTCTTTGGACCGCGTCCTTTATTTCCCTTCGATCACGTCGTTCATTCCGTAATAGCCCGCCGGTTTTCCCGCAAGGAATTTTGCCGCCGACGCCGCGCCCTTTGCGAATACCTCTCTCGAATAAGCGCGATGGGAAAACGTAATCACTTCATCCGTTCCGGCAAAGATCACGTCATGATCCCCTACGATCGTGCCGCCCCTGACCGCAGAAATACCGATCTCCTTCTGCGGGCGCGTCATCCGCCGTCCGCTCCTGTCATACACATATTCATATGCATGATCAAGCGCCTCATTTACGGAATCAGCAAGCGCAAGCGCTGTGCCGCTCGGCGCATCCAGTTTCTGGCTGTGATGCTTTTCAACGATCTCAATATCAAATCCGGCGTCCGCCAGAACGCCCGACGCTTCCTTCAGAAGCTTCAGCAGCAGATTGATGCCAAGCGACATATTAGCGGATTTGAGGATTGCCACCTGCTTCGAAGCTTCCTCTACCTTCTGAATCTGTTCTTCACTAAGTCCCGTCGTGCAAAGTACGCACGGAATCTTTTTCTCTGTGCAGTATGCAAGCAGCCCGTCCACCGCCTTTGCAGACGCGAAATCAATGATAACATCCGCCTTGACGTCGCATTTAGCAATATCGTCAAACACCGGATAGGGATTTTCAATATGATTTGAAATATCAACGCCCGCCACTACTTCTGTCTCAGAATCCGCAGCGGCAATTCTGCTGACAAACTGTCCCATACGTCCATTACATCCATGTATTATGATTTTGACCATATGACCGTCTCCTTTTCTTAGTAATGTCTTTGCGGAGCTTTGGTCGCAGCCCGCATATATAGCATTAGTTTACCACAAAAAATGCCCCGGAACAATATCCGGGGCGTTTTCTATTCGTAGCAGGTATTCGTTGTATTTTTATTATGCTTCCTATAAATAAGATGCAGCTGCAACATAAATAACGACCATAGCAGCGCTCAGCAGCAGTCCGAGCAGCGAGGTAATAATACCGGCAATCGCCATACCTTTCTGCGGATTCCTTTTTGCAAAGTTTACAATTCCAAAAACCAATCCGACAATAGCAATAATAAGACTCGGTGCAACCGACCAGAAAGCTAAGATCGAAATAATGCCGCATACAAGACTGGTCACAGCGCATGCGCCGCTTTTTTTCGGAATCGCATCGGCTACGACAACCGGTCCGTTATAATTATTCGGCGCATAGCTCTTATAGCCGTTATCGTTATTCTGGTACTGCTGTGTCATATTTTCATTTTCGTTCATAATTTACCTCTTATCCGCTCTGTCTATGCAAGACCTACAAGCACGATATTCAGCGCAAGGAAAATAAGCGCGATTACGATAAAGCCGACAAATGCAAGAATTACTTTCTTTGTATTCTTCTCCAATGCTCCTGCAACATAAATGGTGCTGAGTGCGGCGCCGATCGCGCAGCAAAGGATACCGCCGAAGAACCAGCCGCCGATTACGCTGAGCGCTACAAGCACCCATACCCATGCCGGGATGCCTGATACAGGCTCATACGGCGTTCCGTCATCCTGATATGTACCGTTGACAGCCAGTCTTGCCTTCTTGCCGATCATAACGATATGGCAGTTTGCTCCCGGAAAGTCAACCGTATAATCAATCAGATTAACAAACCAGTTGCTTGATTTTACTCTGTACGTATTTGTGTCCACCGTGATCTGCGGACCGGAGAATGCCTTTACCTTGCATTCCAGATTATGCGTTGTCCCGTTGCTATCTGTGATAGTCCAATTCATCTTGATACTCTCCTTTTCCCTCTTAAGATATAGTATACATTGTGAAACACCAAGGTTCTTTCTATAATTCACCTTCTGTTTTCGCAAAATTCGTAGAGTATTTTACTCTGCGAA
>JAGARW010000044.1 GCA_017621975.1 Lachnospiraceae bacterium
TGCCCGCGTTATTTTTCTCTCGCGTCTGCCATATCTCTTCGCGCTGCCGCGCCTGCCGCCTGCCGCGGTTCTTCGCGCTGCCGCGCCTGCCGCAGCTCGATTCCGCTTCGCTCCATCTCGCTCGCAGCATTCGCTCTATAAAGCGTCAAAAGCGCGCCGCCTTCCGTGCAGGCACGGAGTCGTCCCGTTTTAACGCTTTGCAGCGCTCAGAGCACATCCGCAAAGTGTATTTTTAAGCGTTTGAAAATGAGGGCGCCGATGCCGAAGACAACGGCGGTCGTGATCCAGAAAAACATCGTGGAATAAAAATCTTCCCAAAACCACGTTTTTTCCAGAAGCGCGCTCCGGTATCCGTTTACAATATAGAAAACCGGATTCAGTTTAAACAAAATCTGATACTTTTCCGGTATTTTGCCAAGCTGCCACAAAATCGGCGTCGCCCACATACCGACCTGCAATACGATCGCTATGATCTGTGTCAGATCGCGGAAAAAGATAACGATCGAGCAGGTCGCATAAGAAATTCCAAGCACAAATACAAACAGGCAGAAGCTGTAATAAAAAAGCTGTAATGTATAAAGATCGGGATAATAACCGTGCGCCATATACAAAAGCAGCATAAACAGCACAAAAAAGCCGTGGATGAAGGTCGCCGCAATGATTTTAATGATCGGCAGGATGCTGATCTTAAAAACGACCTTTTTAACAAGGTAATTGTATTCCAAAAGTGCCGTCGTCCCGTTGCTCAGCGCTTCGGAAAAATAAAACCACGGCACGATGCCTGCGGTCAGCCAAAGCACATAAGGCGCAGGAAGCCCGCTTGCAAGCATTTCCGCTTTCGCATTAAACCCCTTCTCAAATACAAACCAATATACAAGAATCGTTACGACCGGCTGCACAAACGCCCAAACCATGCCGAGATAAGAGCCTGCAAACCTCGTCTTAAAATCATTTTTTGACAGCTTCCAGATCAGCTTTCTGTTCTGATACAGCTCCGCCGGAAGCACGGTGATCTTATCATACAGTACGATATACAGCGCAATGCTGGCGACAATGATCGCTCCGGCGATGCATTTTTTGATCATTTCATCTTTCGGATCGGCAAACTGATTTTCATGAAGCACGATCACAAGCAGCAGCGTCAGCGCAATCGCGGAAACAATAGCGATATTTGCCTTCTTCGATATTTTTATACGGCTCATTTCATCTTTCCTTTGGTATATGCTTTGATTCCCTGCCATTTTGTATCCTTATCGGAAATGGTCAGCTCCACGCCGTCCTGAAGCGGCCATTCAACGCCGATGTCCGGATCGCTCCAGAGCAGACCGCCTTCATCGTTCGGATGATAAAAATCCGTACATTTATAAGCAAACTCCGCATAATCGGACAATACAAGAAATCCGTGCGCAAAATTTTTCGGAATAAAAAACTGTTTTTTATTTTCTGCAGAAAGACGCACGCCGAACCACTTGCCGTATGTCTTTGAACCTTCCCGCAGATCGACCGCCACGTCGAACACTTCGCCGCTCACGACTCTGACAAGCTTGTCCTGCGGAAAATCGATCTGAAAATGCAGTCCCCGCAGCACGCCTCTCTTGGAAGCGGACTGATTATCCTGCACGAATACCTGATCGATCCCAGCCTCCTTGAAATCGTTATAATTGTACGTTTCCATAAAATAGCCTCTTTCATCTCCGAATACCGTCGGCGTGATGACCTTAAGACCCTCTATTTCACATGTTTCTACCGTAATCTTTCCCATTTTTCCTCCATTCCGAAGCGCCTGCCGCTTTCTTCGTATTTTCCTTCTTTTTTTCTATTCTTTCAGATAACTGATATTAAAATCAACTCTTCCTTCGATTCCGTCGATCGAACCGTCGGAGGTATACTGCCACATCTGATATTTCCCTTCATATTCCGGATATTCACGGTACTCTGCCAACCAGATCACGTTGGAATCAAGCTCCGTCATATCCAGCCTGCTTCGAAACCAGTTTCTCGAGCCGTAAACGCCCGCGTCATATCCGGCGCTCTCGATCGTCTCGCAGAACGCTTCGCAGACCTGTGTTCTTGTCGCCATATCAAGCCCGTCCGCTCTGCCGTTCCCGCCCGCGCCCTCCGTATCGATAAAGATCGGGTAATCAAGCGGTCTGCCTCCGCACAGACAAAGCGCCATACTCGCTTCCTCAACCGCCTCGACCGCGCTGACCGCCTGCGTGAAGAAATAAAGTCCTACCTGAACTCCCGCCTTTCTTGCGCCCTCTATGTTCTGATAAAAATATGGGTCTTCCACGAGCGTGCCGGTAGACGAACCTCGGTAACCGCAGCGGATGATCGCAAATTCTACGCCCGAAGCCTTTACTGCCTCCCAGTCGATCTCTTTATTCCACTTTGACACGTCGATGCCGAAGCTGCGTCCGCCCTCCGAAGGCTGTATTTCCGTTATCTCTGTCTTGTCGGCGTCTTCCCTTGCATCGCCGTCTTCCGTATCTTCCTTTTCCGGATCGATCTCGTCTTCCGTATGAATCAGCAAGGAAATATCGTCGATCGGCGTATATTCCACCTTATCCTTCACATGGATCGTCAAAGGCGTTGAAGGCACTTTATAATCTTCGAGTTCCAAAAGCGCCACTTCATACTCTCCGGGTGAAAGATCGCCCACATAGATGACGCCGTCCTGATCCAGATCCTTATACTCTTCACCGTTTAATGTAATGTACAGCTCTTTGCCGACGACAAGCGTTCCCGTTTCGTCGAGCACCTGCACACGAAGATCCTTTTCAATGGAAGTTGCGAAAAGGCTCAGCTTTTTTCCGGTATGCTCCAGAAGCTTCTCATATTCCGACTGATCCTTGTCAAAAAATGTCTCGTCTCCAAGAAAAGCGGAATAATCAATGTCCTCCTCCATCCCGGACACGCCGTCCTCCGTCGTATGCTGAGACGCCGAGGCTTCGCCCTCCCGCATCGACGCGCGCTCCGCCGCCCTCTGTCTCTGCAGCAGATTGATCGCCGCGACCGCTGACAAAATCAGCAATACTGCAAAAACCGCGCACAGAATGGTAATCCGCTTGAGCTTAGAGTCCATTTGCAACCTCTACCAGATATTTCCCGTAATTGGTCTTCATAAGCGGCTCCGCCAGCTTAAGAAGCTGCTCCTTTGTAATAAATCCGCGCCGGTACGCGATTTCTTCAATACAGGATATATAAAGTCCCTGCCGCTTCTGTACGGCGGCCACGAAATCCGCAGCGTCTAAAAGCGCGTCATGGTTTCCCGTATCAAGCCATGCAAACCCGCGTCCGAGCGTCTCTACATGAAGCGTGCCCCTCCTTAAATATTCGTTGTTGATACTTGTAATCTCGATCTCGCCCCGGTCGGAAGGTTTCACATTCTTTGCGATTTCTACGACGTCATTGTCATAAAAATACAGTCCCGGCACAGCGTAATTGCTCTTCGGATGTTCCGGCTTTTCTTCGATGGAAAGCGCTTTGCCGTTTTCGTCGAATTCAACGACGCCGTACTCTCTCGGGTCACGCACATAATATCCGAAGATCGTCGCCCCTTTTTCTCTTCCCTCCGCCGCGCGCAGCACACGGGTAAAGCTCTGCCCGTAAAAAATATTATCCCCCAGGACGAGCGCAACTCTGTCGTCTCCGATAAAATCCGCCCCGATAATAAAAGCGTCCGCCAGTCCGCGCGGATATTCCTGCATGGCATACTCCATACGCAGTCCGAGCTGCTCGCCCGTACCGAACAATTCTTCAAACACCTTAATATCCCGCGGTGTGGAAATGATCAAAATCTCACGGATACCGGCAAGCATCAGTGTAGAAAGGGGATAATAAATCATCGGTTTATCATACACCGGCATAATCTGCTTGGAAATTGCTTTTGTCAGTGGATACAGGCGCGTTCCCGAACCGCCTGCAAGAATAATGCCCTTCATAGTCTTCCTCCGTTTTTAACCGTTTTGCGTCATTTCATAGGAATCCGGTCCTCGCGCGCAGCAAAATGAATTCTTTCCTATGAAATGAAAAACGCAGAAAAGAAGGCTTATATTTTTTTCAAAAATAACCCTTCTTTCTGCATTCTTTATTTTACATGATACATATCGTTATAATATTTCTGATAATCGCCGCTCGTTACATTTTTCATCCAGTCCTCATGCTCAAAGAACCATTTGATCGTCAGTTTAATTCCTTCCTTAAACATCGTTTCCGGCTCCCAGCCGATCTCCGCCCTGATCTTGTCCGGGGCGATCGCATAACGTCTGTCATGTCCCTTGCGGTCTTCCACATATGTGATCAGGTCTTTGGAAACAAGCGCCTTGCGCGGATCTCCGTCCGGCAGCATTTCCTGAAGCGTCTCAATGATAATATTGATGATCTCGATATTCTGTTTCTCGTTATGCCCGCCGACGTTGTAAGTCTCAAACAGGCGTCCTTTTTCCTGAACCATATCGATCGCTTTTGCATGATCCTCAACATACAGCCAGTCGCGGACGTTTTTGCCGTCGCCGTACACCGGAAGCTTTTTTCCCTGGAGCGCGTTGTTGATAATGAGCGGGATCAGCTTTTCCGGAAACTGATACGGTCCGTAATTGTTGGAGCAGTTCGTAATATTGGCAGGGAACTGATACGTATCCATATACGCCTTGACGAGCATGTCCGAGGACGCTTTGCTGGCGGAATACGGACTGTGAGGGGCATACGGCGTCGTCTCATAAAAATAACCGCCGTCCTCCTCCAGAGAACCGTAAACCTCGTCGGTAGACACATGCAGGAATTTCTTGCCTTCCCTGAAGCTTCCGTCAGGAAGCTCCCACGCCGCCTTTGCGCAGTTTAACATGACCGCCGTACCGAGCACATTTGTCTGGACAAATACTTCCGGATTTTTAATGCTTCTGTCCACATGGCTTTCTGCGGCAAAATGAACGACTCTGTCAATATCGTTTTCCGCAAAGATTTTAGAAATGGCTTCCTTGTCGCATATGTTCGCTTTGATAAACGTATAGTTGTCACGGTTTTCCACTTCTTTTAAATTTTCAAGATTGCCCGCATAAGTCAAAGCGTCTACGTTAATAATGCGGATTTCATTATCATATTTCCGAAACATGTAATGAATATAATTGGAGCCGATAAACCCCGCGCCTCCTGTTACCAGATATGTTCTCATTGTTTCCTCCATTTCGAAGCGTTCCCGCTTTTTATCTTTCCCCGCATAGGGTCTTTTGTTTCTATTATAGCAGATTGTTTTCTTTGGTATACACGGGCAGCCGCATAAAACGGTTTCTGCGGCTGCTCCCGTTTAATATCCTAAATAACTGATGTTCATGTCAACGTTTCCGCTGATACCGTTTATCTTTCCTTTAGACGTATACTGCCACATATCATACCGCGTCGCCTTGTAGGTCGGAGCCGCCGCATACTGTGCCAGCCATATCTTGTAGCCGCTCAGCGAAGCCGTATTCATCTTGCTTTCAAACCATGTTTTGTTCGCGTAAATGCCCGCCGTATAGCCGCCGTTCTGAATCGTCTTGCAGAAGGCGTTCACTGCCGCCGTTCTCGTGTTTTTATCGATCTTATCCGCGCGTCCGCCGCTGGATTCCACGTCGATAAATACCGGATAAGAAAGCTTATGACCTTTGATCAGATTCAGTACCATAGACGCTTCCTCGACCGCCTCGACCTCGTTGACCGCCTGCGTAAAGAAATATACGCCTACCTTAATGCCCGCCGCAGCAGCGCCTTGGATATTCGCCTTGAATTTCGGGTCCTGAATCAGCGCGCCGGTAGAGGAACCCCGGTAACCGCAGCGGATGATCGCATAATTAACGCCCGAATTCTTAACGGCTGTCCAGTTAATTGTACCATTCCATTTCGATACGTCAATACCCATTATACCGGAACTGGAATTCGTTGCAAGCGCTCCGTCGCTGCCGAATACGTATTTTGCGCCCTGAATGACCTGTTCGCCTGTCACGTAATTACCATTCTTATCATAGAAATACGTCTTTCCGTCGATCGTCTGCCATCCGGTATATTTGTATTTGACATTCTCCAGCTTTTTATAAAACTTATCTACCGTATAATAATCTGCCAAAACCGCTTCAATATATTCGCCTTTTTTATTCTTGACGTATAACTGATTGCCGTCTTTGTCTTTCAGCTTTGTGCTCGTATCATTTTTCGGATTCAATACGACCGTCACCTTGCATGTAGCGCTCGCTGACGCGCCCGACGCATCCTTTGCCGTTACTGTAATCGTCGCTTCTCCGGCTTTGACGCCCTTTACCGTTCCTTTTTCACCGCTTCCTTCTACAGTTGCGACTTCCTTCTTGTCGGATGCAAAGCTGTACGTAACGCTGCCGTTTGCGCCTGTTACGGAAGCCTTCACTTCCTTCGTATTGTCTGTGTAAACCTTTATGCTTTCAGCATCCAGTTTCACCGCCAGCGTACCTGCTTTTGTGACGGTTACCCTGCATGATGCAGACGCCTTTTCATCCTCGGTCGAAACCGCCTTGACCGTTGCAGTACCTTCCGCAACCGCCGTCACCTTCCCGTTCTCAACCTTAACGATCTTATCATTATCGCTTGTCCATTTTACGCTGCCGCTCGATACGGCTGCTGTCAGCGTTGCGCTGCCGCCTGTCTGCAGCGTCAGCTCGCTCTTGTCAAGGCTGACCGTTACCGCCGCTTTATTGACCGTTACCTGACAAGACGCCTTTTTGCCGTTGTCTTTTGCGGATACTGCCGTAATCACAGCGGTTCCCGCCTTAACGCCTGTTACCTTACCGGAGCCGTCCACCGTCGCAACCGACTTATCGCTGCTGCTCCATGAAATTCCTTTGTCGCCGTCAGACAGATTGTTTCCTTTTACCTCTGCGGAAAGGCTTGCCTGCGCCCCGATATTCAGCGTGATGGAACTGTTTGAAATGCTGACGCCTGTCACCTCCGGCTTTTTCTCAGGCTCTACCGGTTTTTCCGGCTCTGTGCTGCCGCCGTTTTCACCGCCTTCGGTTTTGCCGCCGCTGCCGCTTTCACCGCCTTCGCTGCCCGTACTGCCGCTTCCGCTGCCGCCGCCTTCGGTTTTGCCGCCGCTGCCGCTTTCGCCGCCTTCGCTGCCCGTACTGCCGCTTCCATTGCCGCCGCCTTCGGTTGTACCGCTGCTGCCGTTTTCACCGTTTTCGTTCTCAACGGCATTTTCCTGTGTCATCGCGCGAAATCTGTTCCTTGCGCCCGCGGATTCCATCGGATCTGCAATGTCGTCCTTATCTACCTCTTCATATTCGCCGCTCTCCGAGCCGTCGCTTCCGATCGCTGTTTTGGTTGACTCTACCCATTCCACCGTATCTTTCAAAGCCGGAGCCGTTTCCGGCTCCGCTACCGCCGTATCCTCAGCCGCTACATTGACCTGCGCCTCCGTCTTGATCTCGTCAGCCACATCGATCTGCTTATACTCGATCTTATCCTTGACCTTTACCGTAACGGGCTTTGTAGAATATTTGTAACCCGAAAGACCGTCCGTCTCTACGATCGACACTTCATACGTTCCCGGCGTCAGATCCGTTTTGTAAATGATGCCGTCCTTATCGTCGTCCTCAAACGTGCTCGTCTTACCGTCCGGTCCCTTAACGCTCGTCTGAAAGCGGATGCCGGAAATCAGCTTGCCGCCTGCCCGATTCAAAAATTTAATTTTTAAGTCCTTTTGTACCGAGGTCAGATTCAGCAGCACTTCATTCTCTGCCGCTTCTTCCTCTTCTTCGGTCTCCTCTGTTTCTTCTTCCGTTTCCAATATCTCTGAGTTTCTCGCCGCTACCTCCGCGTCGGTCACGGCGATCAAACCGCTTTCTCCGGAAACGCTGACCGCGCCAAGCTCCTCTCCAAGCTCCGCGAACGCCGCCACCTGCTCGTCAACGCCCTTTGCCGAAACATAAACGCTTCCTGTAATGATCGCCATAACAAGCACTACGATCCCTGTCGATATCACGATCCGGTCGCCCGTGCTCATCTCTGCAGCGCTCTCGCAAAGACTTTCCCAAAAAACAAACAGCGGATTTTCTTTTCTGCGTTTTCTTTTTTTAGATGCGCCAAGCCCGGCTGCCTTTTGCGCGGCAGCCTTAGCCTTTTTTGCAATTCCCGGCTTCTCTTCGCCGCTCTTTTTCGCGCTGTGCTTTTTTACCGCCTCCGGCTGCTTCTCCGCGCGGTTCTTTTTTACCGTCTCCGGCTGCTTTTCCGCAGCGCTCTTCTTCACGGGCGCTTTTTGCTTTCTGTTTTCCGTATCGGAAGCCGCTTTTTGCTTTTCTACAGACGATTTTTTTGTTTTTTGCTTTTCTTTTGTATGGTCATCAAGTTCAAGCTCGTCAAGAAACCCGAACTCGTTATCGAAATCTTTTTTCATATTGTTTTTCCCATTTCCTCCCTTTTTCCTACTCTCCTTGCAAAATATCTTTCTCTTTTGTATTTTATGTCAACCACCGATGCTTAACAATTCTGTAACATTATAACATCACGTCCGTAATACTTCAAGGAAAACCGATGCTTTCCACCAATTCCCAACATAAATCGACATTCTTTGCTTTTTTTGTCGTTCGAATTTTATTGGAAACCATTGACTTGTTTCGCGTGAAATGACAAAATGAGAAACGTCCCTGACAGAAATTTATTTTCAGGAGGCAGCGTAGGGAATATTGCGCTGCGCTTCGGAATGGAGATTCTTATGATGTATTTGCATTATTGCAGGCAATGCCGCCGGATTCATATTTTAAGCGGTCATAAACCGCTCTGTCCCGCCTGCGATACGCCGCTTCGGGAACTTACCGTCAGCTTCGCTGATTTTTCGAGTATGAATGCCGCAGAACGCAGCCGCCTTCTGGAATTACAGGTAAAAAACGATCATGCCTAACAAAATGCAGCATGTCCCCACTATTTTTTTCTTTGTCAGCTTTTCCCCGAAAAACAGCCAGCTCAAAAACAGTACCATCACATAACCGAGCGACTCAATGACCGGACCGTTCTTATAATCCATCCCCCGGAACGCTAAAACTGTCAGAAACATAGACAGAAACAGCATCCCGTATCCAACGATTACATACGGGTTCAGATATTCCTTCCAAAAAGAATCATATGTCTTCATCGCGCTTTTTTTCAGCAGAAGCTGAGAGACGGAAGCAACCGTTACAGATAACAAATATAATAAAAAATACTGATTCATGTTCTATTCTCCATTATCATTATCCAGATTATTTTTACGCTTCTTCCCGCGTATCAAGGTTGACGATAACAGTCCCTGCGATCACAAGCGCAACGCCGGACAGATTCTGCGCCGTCATCTCATTATGGAAAATAATAACCGCCCAGAGCATTGACCAGACAAGCACCATCGCACGGTTCGCATAAGCGACGGACAGCTCAAACCTCTTGATAATCTGCTGCCAGAGAACCGCATATATCCCGAGTATCATGATCTCAATTCCGTAAAACAAGCAGAACCTGAAAGACAAAAGGCTCTCTGCCGCCGCAAACTTCGCCGCGATGCTCGAACATGTATAAATGATAATAACAAGCTGAAGAAATAAAATATCTTTTACCGTGATCTTCTGTTTCATTTCTGCTTCCTCTGCAATCTCAAAATTTCCGACAGGCTCAGCGGAGCCTATAAACCGCATAATCCTCTCCTTTGACCGAAGCGGTCAGAGACTGATAAATCAGTTCATAATCCTGCGCAAGCTGTTCGCTTCCCTCGATATAGGACCGTCCCACGCACGAAATCATATAGACCGGTTTTCCATCCGTCGAAAGTCCGTTAAACCATGCGCTAAACGACGCGTAATCCGTCTTATCCATCCAGTGATCGTCCCATGTAACAAACGTAAAATTCTGCCCGTTCGGCGCATAAATATAGTCTTTTCTGTCCAGATACGGAAAAATTGCCGTTACCTCCGCCTGATTATCCGTAAGGATCACCGCTTCGTCTGGGATATTGCTTTTGATAAAAGCGGCCGTCTCTCTGCCGTTGGAATAAGGCGTTTCAACGTCCAGACGGATTTCCGGAACACAATGGAATAACGCAAGCAGGCAGAACGCGCAGAAAACAAGTTCCGCAGGTCTTAGCACAGCCGCAATCCCTCTTTGCTTTTCCGAAGCCGCCGTTTCCGCCTCCTTCCCTGACGCGCTTTCCGTCTTCAGCACCCACATCCCCCATATGATAAGGAGCGGATACGTCATGAGTCTCTGCATCGAATAATTATAGACCATAGCATAAAACCAGAACTGGAAGCAGTAGGTCAGGGTCAAAACGGTAACGACCGTGTATTTCGCCTTTGCTTTCCTGCGAAACGCCGCGAGCAGAAGAAATACCGCGCCGATCAGCAGTAGAATCAGCCCTTTTTTTCCGTCGAATCCGCACAGCGTCCCAAGACCTTCCACCGTTTTATCAATGATCTTTTCCATTGTCCGGCTCACGCTCGCCGTTTTAATATGCAGCAGGCTGCTTTTCTCCACGCTCATCAGTTCGTATAGCAAAAAAACGGCGCTGGCAAGCGGCAGAAGCAGCGGAGACGTCCTTTTCACAAACGCTCTGCCGTCTCTGTCTTGGTAAAACCGGATGCAGTTCTCGGCCAGAAAGCATAGGCTCAGAGAAAACGCCGTCATAATCATCACGGCATGAGACTGGACAAGCAACGCGATCACAAGCGTATACCGGACCGGGCGCTCCAGCCTAGACGGATACCAGTATGCCAGTAAAAAGAGAAACAACGGGATCATACAGTAGTTTCTCGCGATCACCGGATAATAATAAGTAAGGAACGGGCTGAATACAAGAATCGCCCTGACATAAAGCGGAAAGCTCGACCGGAAGATCAAAAGCGCCGCCGCGCATGTCACGATCACAAACGCCGCTGCATTCTGCATTAGGTAAGGCAGCCCGAAGTGGGCGAACGGGTACATGAGCACATGCCAAAGGCACGGATGTCCTTCATACGACATCTGCCTCGGCAGCTTCCAGATCGGCAGATCTCTCGACAAAATCCATATCTGCGCTTCGTCGCGCCACGGCTCATGGTAATACAGCAGAACCAGATTCACAATGATATAGGCTCCCAACAGTAGATATAAAAAAATTTTTTTTCTGTTCTCCGTCATGTCGGTACTCCGTTTTGTTATTTTTATTTTTATCATATACTAAATACCGCCCGCAATCAAGAATCTATATTTTACCGATTCTTAATTTGATAATAAATGGCAAATATACTATAATAAGATATATTTTATTCATACGGGGAGGGCCTACTCAATGTTTTCTTTGCAGACTCCGTCAGCATACCTTGACAAGCTGACCGCGCATATTACAAAAGAACAGAAAACCGCCTTTTGCAGTACGTTCGTCATCGGTTTTCTCTGCCACTTATTTATTTTTACAAACTCAATGTACAATAACGACGATATCCGTTATCTATATGTGACCTTTGATAAGCCTGAATTAGGACGCTGGCTTCAAACCTATGCCGCCGGAATTTCTTCTTATTTTAGTTTACCTGTCGTAAACGGAATTCTTGCGCTTTTTTATGCCGGTCTTACAAGTATGGTAATTGTTCATATGTTTTCTTTAAAAAACAAATGGATTATTATTCTTATTTCCGGCGTTTTCATTACGTTTCCGACTGTTGCAAGCCTGTATTCCTATATGTTTGCCGCAGACCCGTTTCTTCTGAGCTGCCTTCTCAGTTCTCTTGCGGCTTATTTCGCGGTACGCGGCCGTCATAAGTGGGACTGGGTCGTTGGAGCGGTCTTTCTCTGCTGCAGCGTCGGGATCTATCAGGCATATCTGCCGTTCACACTGCTGCTTATGCTGCTGTATTTTATTCTGATGCTTCTGGAGCCCAAGCAGTACGACGAAAAAACGCTTATCATAACAGGCGTCCGTTATATCCTCATGCTGGCGTCAGGTATGACCGCTTATTACGTCGGTATGACGCTCACATTAAAACTGAAGCATACCGGGCTGAGCGATTATCAGGGAATCGGCGAGAGTTCTTTTCCCGGAATCATTGAAATCAAAAACCGGCTTTTTGCGGCTCTAACAGATTTTATTGATTTTTTCGGTCCCAGTCAGGTACTGGCATTCAACCGTTGGATGCAGGCGGCGCTTATCGTCTCCCTGCTTCTTATGACCGTTTGTTTCTTTACCCTATACGGAAAACGCAGAATATTCCGAAGCCCGCTGCGCAACGCGCTTCTTCTGTTGTGTCTGATATGTATCCCGTTTTCCGTAAACGTGATCTATCTCATATCGGACGGCGTTTCTTTCCACATGCTGATGCGTCATTCATGGTGTCTTCTGTTCATTGCAACGGCAATTCTCTATGAAAAAGCCGCTCCGCTTTATACGCTGAACAGGCAAAGGCTTCTGGAATGGGCTTCCTTTACCGCATTGTTTCTTGTTGTATGGAATTATATCCTGCTTTCCAATATCGCTTACTTTAATATGAATTTCCGCTATGAAAAGACATATGCATTGTGCATCAAAATAGTGGACAGACTAGAACAATCCGAAGACTACGACAGTCACAGACCGATCGCTTTTATCGGAAACTACAGCAAAACCTATAAGATGGACGCTACTGAGAAGCTGCTTGATCCCATGACCGGCATGAAGGGGGCTCGGGTATTCGGCGGAACGAGCCGCGCTTATCTCCCGTTCTTCCAGAACTGTCTCGGAGAGGACATTGAGGTCGTGTCGTCGGAAGAAGAAGAGGCATTGAAAGAAACGCCGGAATTTCAGGAAATGCCGCGTTTCCCGCACGACGGTTCCATCCGGGTCATAAACGGCGTTACCGTGATCAAATTAAACGACGATTAGATATAAGAACGCCTCTCGTTCACGAATACAGACACAAAATATAACTCCCCAAAATAACATAGAAACGAGGACTATATATGAAAGAAAATCAAATACCGGAAAACAATGATTTTGATATGATCTCTCTCTCTGAAACAAACGAGTCGAAAGAAGCGGAAGGCTTTGCGCAGCCGGAACACTCTTCCACTGCCCCGAAGTCTTCCCCGCATCCGCGGAAAAAGAAATCCGCAAAAGCGGCGGGCGCTTCCTCCAAAAAACGCTCCGATCCTTCTGTTGCCCACAAAAAGAAACATACAAATGCGTCTGCAGCACATAAAAAGAAACGCAGAAACCATAAGAAAAAGAAGCCGGACCGCGCTTTTTTCCTTCACTTTATTTTTATCGCCTTTATCCTGCTGATTGCCATTGTCGGCATTGTCCGGCTTGTAAAGTGGAACAGAGGACGCGAGTCCGACTATGACCCGAACGAGATCACGACGGAATTCGACACGGAACCGGAGGATTATTTCGTTCCGCTCGATTCCGCAACCGCCTCTTTGCAAAAGGACGACGACGTTACTTCTATCCTGCTGCTCGGCAATGGTTCTCTCGCAAAAGACAAAGGGGACGATGCCAGCATCGGCAAACGTCTGGAAGCGTTGACCGGAGGCGTCGTTTACGACGCGAGCCTGGATCACACCTTCCTTTCCGTCAAAAACGCTGCCTACGATCCCGACTATCCGACGGATGTGTTCAGCCTTTACTGGATGTCCTACTGTATTTCATCGGGGGATTATACGCTGCTGGAGGATACGGCACATATCTGGGAAGGAGATGACACAGTACAGGAAACGGTAGAAATGCTGAAAGAGTTGGATATGGAAGCGATCGACGTCATTACGATCATGTACGACTATCATGACTATGAATCGGAACGAATCCTTGCCGGTCCTTATGACGAAACGCTGCCTGCTACATGCTGCGGCTGTCTCTTACAGTCTATCCGGCTGTTGCAGCAGGCATATCCGCATATCCGCATCATCGTTTCTTCGCCTTACTTTAATTATATTCAGGATGAAAACGATGAGGCGCAGCCGAGCGGCACGCTCGATTTCGGTCAGGGTACGCTCGCCGATTACATGATCGCATATAAAAACATTGCGGTAAACAGCAACGTCTCTTTCATCGACAATTATTTTGGAACAATCACTGCAGATAACTACGAACAATACTTGGAAGACGATAAGGAGCATTTAAACGCCGAAGGCAAGGACGCCATTGCAAAACGGATCGCCGATTTTATCGGCGTTTCCGAATGAAAGGCAGCTCCTTCCAGATTCCGGACAAGCCCGCTCCCGCCGCTGCAAGCGGCACATAGCAGAGTCCGCACAGTATGACAAGGACAAAAAAGTTTCCGATCTGCGCATGGCGAAACGCAAACAGCATAACGACATACGCTGCCGCATTGATTCCAAAAAGCAGCGTATGTTTTTTTTGCCAGAACATACCGAATATCCGGAAAACCGCCGCCGCGGAAATAAACATGCCGACAGCGGTCGCAATCAGCGTTGCGGCAGCCGTGCCTGTCAGCGAATATTGTTTTGTCAGTATCACGCACAGCAAAGCCTGCAGAAGCAGCATTCCTACGGAAATGACCGCAATTAAAGCCTTCCGATCCGCCGCTGACAGGATCATGGAAAAGATCAGCATCATTCCGAGAAAAGCGATTGCAAATACCAAAAGCGTCAGCGCGTTCTCTCCCCTCCGATAACTGGGTTTATAAAAAAGCGCCAGAATATGTCCTGAAGCTGCGGAAACGATCACGATGATCGGCAGAATAAAGCCGAGCGCCAGTCCAAGCACATCCGCAATCTTTTCTCTCGCCTCATTTATTTTTCCCTGCATATAATGACCGGTAATAATCGGAAGGACAACCGTATAAAAAGCAGTCAGGAGATAATACGGTATTTTGGCAAAATTGGCGACCCCGGTATAATAGCCTACGATCTCATTATCGCCGGAGACTCTTTTCAGTACGAGCGTATCCAGATTCATCATAAATGTGGAAGCTCCGAACAGCAGCAGATAGCTTGCGGCGGTCTTCGCATATTCCATACCGGACATTCTTTCCTCCGACCTATGAAGCGCCGGACCAAGCTTCCATACTCCAAAAACAGAAATCAGCGAGATCGTCACCGCCGCAAATAAAAATCCCATCTGCGTACCAAACACCGCATCGGAAAACAAAAACATAACCGCCGGAATGACGCTCAGCTTCAAAACCGGATAAACAATACTGATTCCCGCCTCCGCCTTAAACGCTTTATGTCCGTTAAGTATCCCAAGCATCAAAGAATACAGACCGGTAAACGGCAGCAGAAAGGCAATGTTTCGGATATAAGGAATCAGACCTGCGTCGCCAAGCATCCCCGCAATCACCGGAGCGCCCAAATAAGTGCTTCCAAAAAACAAAAGGACAATTCCCGTCTGAAACAGCAGTCCCGTCCGTATCAGCGCCTTTTCTTCATATCGTTCCATAGAGATCGTCTTTGCCATTCCCTGCCTGACGCCGTCCGTAAAAAAGATATATTCGAAGTTCATAATTGTCAAAATCGTTCCTACGATACCGTATTCCGCTTCCGGAAGATACCTTCCGAGGAAAAAGTGTATCGCATAACTGCCAATAACAAACGATATTTTACTAAGTAAATGCAGAATGATTCCAAGATACATACGATTCCTTTCCGCCGACGCCGCTGCGTCTCTATTGAATTTTCCTTCTCTTATATTATAATAATATTAATTATATGAATGAAGCAGTCGACATCCTTTCGGATACTGCCGCAATCAGAATGGAGATTATTATGCCTAAAAAGAAGATTCTCGTTACCGCATCTACCTTTCCCCGTTGGGAACAAGATACAGAACCCCGCTTTATTTTAGACTATTGTATCGGTTTAAGCAAATTTTATGACGTCACAGCGCTTGTCCCCGCTGCCGTCGGTGCAAAACACCGTGAGATACTGGAAGGAATTCCCGTTATCCGCTACCACTATTTTCCCATCCATGCATGGGAAACGCTCTGCTATCCGGGCGCTATCGTTCCCCGTATCAAAGAGAAAAAGGCGCGCGTCCTGCTCGTTCCGTTCCTGCTGCTCGCCCAGCTTCTGAACCTGCGCAAATATGAAAAAGAATTTGACCTCATCCACGCGCACTGGCTGATTCCGCAGGGCATTCTGACCGCCTTTTGTAAAAAGCCGTTTCTCGTAACAGGACACGGCGGAGATGTCGGCGAGCTAAACGGTTCCGTTTTCCGTCTTCTCAAAAAGCGCTGCCTCAAAAAAGCTTCCGCCGTTACTGTCGTATCGAAGCATCTGCAGGATATTCTCAAAGAAAAATACGGCGCTGCAAATACGCACATTATTCCAATGGGATGCAATACGTCCTATTTTTCTCCTGCGAACCATGTTGAAAATTATTTTGGACAAGGCTCTAAAAAAGTTGTTCTTTTTGTCGGACGACTTGCAGAAAAGAAGGGAACCGCCTATCTGATCCGCGCCATGCAGTCTGTCGACGCTCTCCTTGTCATCGCCGGAAGCGGACCTCTGGAAGCAGCCTGCAAGGCTCTTGTAAAGGAACTTCATCTCGAAGACAAGGTGCGTTTTCTTGGACCAAAGCCGCATACGCAGCTGCGTGCCGTTTACGCTTCCGCCGATGCTTTTGCCGCGCCTTCCGTTACAACAAAAAACGGAGATGTAGAAGGGTTCGGTCTTGTCATTCTCGAAGCGATGGCTTCAGGACTGCCCGTAGTTGCCAGCAGATCGGGCGGCATTACAGATATTATCCGCGATGGGGAAAACGGTCTGCTCGCCGGAGAACGTAATGTCGAAGAGCTTGCCGCGCAAATAAACGCTGTCCTTTCCTCCTCTGCGCTTTCCCATAAGCTCTCGCTGGCTTCTCTTGCAACGGCGGCGCAGTTTGATTACTCCGTCATCGCAGAAAAATATCACGATATAATGGAAAACAGCTGCCACTAGCCAGCTGTTTTTCTTTTTCCGTTATGACAAGCCGTCAGACTTCTCCGAAACCGTCTCTTCTTTTTTTGAGGTGCTGAACGCATCATATTCCAGCCTGCGCAGATGATACTGCACATCCTCCAATATTTTACGGTTTGCCGCGATTACGTCCGCCTGCAGTCCGATAATGAACGTCATAAATCCCATAATCATCAGCGTACATGCCAGAATCAACGACTGAACATGTCCCGAACCGCCTATCGTAAAATAAAAACAGAGAAAACGGATTCCGATCCCAAGTCCGATCAAAAACGGAATGAGACCGACGACCGTAAAACAAAGCAGAGGCTTATACATCATCAGCGCCCTCAGGATCGTCAGCATAGAACGTTTCACATAAGCGAACATGCTTTTAAACAGCCGTGAAGAACGCAGTTCGGGATTCGTCCGAATCGGTACGGAGGTAATCGCCATTCTGTTTCTGCCCGCCTGCACGATCGTTTCCAGCGTATACGTATATTCATTCACAACATTCATATGCATCGCAGCCTCCCTGCTGAATGCGCGGAAGCCGCTCGGCGCGTCTGGAATATCCGTTTTGGACGCCTTTCTGACAACATAGCTGCCAAAATGCTGCAGTTTCTTTTTAAGCGGCGAAAAATGTTCCGTTGCATCGATCGGACGCTCTCCGATAACGACCTCCGCCTCTCCGTCAAGAATCGGCCGGATCAGCTTTTGAATGTCTTCTCCGCAATACTGATTATCGGCATCCGTATTGACTATAATATCCGCGCCCTGACGCAGCGCCGCGTCAAGACCTGCCATAAAGCCTCTCGCCAGACCTTTGTTTTTCGGAAAGCTGACAATATGATGCACGCCCCATTTTCTTGCGACTTCCACAGTATTGTCGCTGCTTCCGTCATTGATAATCAAATATTCGATCTCATCGATTCCCTCGATCTGCTTCGGCAGATCATTCAAGGCGATCTCTAAAGTTTCCGCTTCATTCAAGCACGGAATCTGAATGATCAGCTTCATCTTAATCCCTCCATCAACGGTTCAAAGTAATCTCATGCAAAGACAATTTTAACCGGTATTCTACATAGTTAAGCGGAATCGGCGTCAGAGGATTGGTAATATTGAAATAATCCAGATAACTCAAATGATTCCAGTTCGTATATATCTTCTGCACAGAAAGTGCTCCGTCCTGCCAGTTCTCATCCGCCGCCATCTTCTCTTCCAATGCGCCGTCATAATCCAGATAATAGATATTCCGGTAACGCATCGACAGCTTCCCGATCTGTCCTCTTAAATTTTCATCCGCATAATATACGTCGCAGCCTGTCAGCAGCTTCACCGGAAAAATAAATACGATCTGCTGCTCATCCGGTCCGACGATAAAGGCGTCCTCCGCAGTAATGTCCTCACAGACGTCCGCAAGCACATCCCATTCGCAGCGGGTATGGTCTTTCTGCGTCACCAGTCCGACGTCATACGGCAGGAATGAAAGAAGCGCCAATAAAAACAACACTGCGCTCACTCTGCCGCAGGAATCGACCGCTTCCAGCAGCTTCCCTGCCAGAAGAAATACAACCAACAAAAAGATTGTAACATATCTTGCATAATAATAATAGAAGAGAACGTCCAATCTCATAAACATGGAATATGCGATAATACAATAGAAAAACAGCAGCGTAAGCACTACGGTCATTTTATCCTGTACAAGCCTGCGGGCTTTCCATACAAGACAGATATAGATAGCCGGAATCAAAAGCAGCCCCGTCATATAGATGTAGGTGCTGATCTGCAAATACTGGCAATACCTGATATATTCCGCCTTAACGATTCCTTTATATCCAAAAAACAAAACCGAAAAAACAAGAAAGAACCTGCTTCCCCATACGATTATATTCCAAAACAGATTGCTTCCGGATGCCGTCCTTCGAATCTTCTCCGCAAACGTCTCTCCCCTTCCGCTCATCAGAAAGCACGCCAGAGATGCAAGAAGCGCGCACAGTACGACAATGACCGGCTTAATGTTGCTTTCATTGATAAGATTTCGCGTCAGCTTCCATAAAACACTGTAATTTCCATAGGAATAATACGGCGCTATCGCAAAAGACCAAAAAGCGCTGAGTAAATAGCCCGACAAAGTCACAAGAAGAGAAACGAGCCAGCCTTTTTCCTTTTGTAAAATATACATCAGAAACAACACGATTACAAATACCGGCATAAACACATAAATACTGATATGAAAAAATGCAAATACCGCCAGAGGAATTCCCGCCAGATATGCGTTTCTTCCGCCGCTCGTCAGCATATACAGAAAAACGGCAAATATGACCGACAGACCGACTTCCGTTAAAGAAGACTTAGAACCCCATACGACGATCGGGCTGAAAGCAGTCAATGCTGTAGCAGCCGCCCTGCCGATGCGTTTCAATCCTATATTTTCCGCTGTGAAATAAGCTAAAAAGATCAGACATAAATACAATACCGTCTGCACGCCGATCATATCGGCATAACCGAACAGCTTTCCCCAAAGCGCAAGCAGCGCCGAATATGTCGGCAGTCCGTGGATGGTCCCTATAATCTTGTCAAATTCCGACGCATCCGTCTTTGTCTCTTCGATCACTCTCGGCAGATAAAGATTATTCTGCCCATAAATAAAATCGAGATATTTCTGCCGTTCCTCCTCTGTCTCAAGTTTCGTGAATTCCTTCATTTCAATATAATTATGCGTATCGTACTCCATCAGGGCGAGCGCCTTTACCTGATACGTTCCCTGATCCTGCCCCATGCTGTAAAGCTCGAACTTATTCCATGTAAACGGCAGGGAAACGACCGCGATCAAAACCGGAATCCAATATCTCCTGATATCCCACGTCACATCCGGCAAAAGAAAACGCAGACCTCTCTCTCTTTCCGCACATGCGCTTTCGCTGCATCCGCCCGCCGCCTTGCGCGAGCGCCACAGCAAAATAAGCAGCGCGAACGCTTCTATTGCAATGCAGACCGCAAGCGCCCATTCGAACCGAAAACAGTCCGCCCAGAAAAAGCCCGCGCAAACGACCGTATAAAGAAAAAAGAAAGCGCACAGCGCAAATGTGGCAAGCTTACAAAAGTCAATGCCCGGTCTTGCTTTTCCTATAAAATACGCCCACAAAAGCAGGCTGATCAGACTCAATAGAGCAATCATATTCCCTGTCCTTTCATACGAGACTTTTGCAGTCAATGAATTTATGAATATCGATATATTTTCTGCAAAAGCTCCGTTATTCTCCGGCGATCAACGTGCTGCCGTCCGCATCGCTGCGGTATTCCGCCACAAAATAAAGATCGCTGCCGTCATACGGCTGTGAAAAATCATACGGCTCCTTCGTATAGCCGTTCAGCCATCTCACAAACGTATATCCCTCCTTGACCGGAGCAATCGGCTCTTCCAATACATCCCCCACAAGCGTCTCTACGTAGGATATGTACATATCGGCGTCTCCTCCGTCCAGATATACCTTCTTTGACTCCCTGCCGTCTACCCAGAGTCCGGTCAGATACGCTTCTCTCGTTTCCACAAACTCCCCAAGCTCCGCGACGCTTTCCGCATATTCCTGCATTCTCGAAGCCTGATCGGTTCCTTTGTTGCGTCCCCATCTGACGCCGTCCATCAACGCGCTTTCCCGGATCGTATCCGCCCATGCGCCGATCCCGCCGTCTTCAAGCTCTTTTAAAAGCGGCAGAAACTCCTCCGCATATGTTTTTTGCACCGCTTTTCGGAAATCCTCCTTCTCGTAAAGACGATACCAGATGGAAAATTCGTCCATCGGCAGCGCCGCGAACAGTCCGTACGGGCTGACGCTGCTGATATAATGCTGATTGGTCAGCGGACTCATGATCGGATTGCCTAGGCTCATATCGTAATCCCATACCGGTCCGGCATAAATTTTTCCGTCCGTTTCGTCCGCATCCTTATAAAAATACTGGCTCGTCGAAGAAGCGTCGTAATTGCGCACGATCTCTTCCACAAGGTATTTTTTCACAAAGCTTTCCTGATCGATATAATCCGTATATGCAAACCCCGTTCCCGGATTTTTTCCGTCCTCCGCATACAGCGCGTCCTCAAACGCCTGCCATGCCCCGGCAATGTATACGACTTCCTCTTTATCCGCATACTTCGGACGCTTCACCGTTACCGGCTGCCCGTGCGCCGTGATAAAAAAGCTCGGACTTGCATAAATACGGGATGGGCGCTCGATCTCAAGCAGATACCCTCCGGTTATGTCGTCCGTTCCAAGCTGCGTCTCATAGCCGCGGCAGACTATGCCGTTTTCCGTCTGCTCAATTCCCGCAGCCTGCGGATCTTCTTTGGAAAGCGACGCGACGCTTTCCATATCCCGTTCCTCCTGCGAAGGCTCGTACAGCGTATAATCTTCCAGATTGCGGATATTGACGCGGTTTGCTCCGATCTCCACCTTTTCGCATAGCTGATAACAGCCCTGATATTCTCCGTTCAGATACAGGTCGACGAACGCGCTCTTTGGAGAATACGGCATACCTGCCTGCGCCGCCATATCGTATGTGATCTTATTGCGCAGCAGCGTTTTATCCGACCAGTTGCTGAGCAGATTCCACTTCACCGCGCTTCCCATGCCGAGAAAATCCGTCGCCCGGTTCATTGTCATCTGGTACGGCTTTTTCACCCAGTCGGCAGACGTATTACCGCGCACCCGGAGTGCTTCCACGCCGCCTTCGTTTTCCACCTGTCCCTGCGCCCCGATCAGCAGCGCTCCCGCGCCGTACTGTTCCCCGTAGGGCGTTTCATACAGCGCGTCCAGCTTATCGTTTTCCATATCGACAAACAAAGCGGGAATCTCCGACGACGCCATGATCTCCAGCGCATACGCTTCTCCGTTCACCGTAAGCGTATAAGTTCCTTCCGCCAGCTCGTCCGTCTTCCCCAAAGACAGATCAATGCCGCCATCCGCGGTTTTGCTCCCATCCGTCTCTTTATCTCCGCCCTCAGACCGGAGCGTAAGCTCCGCGCCGTCCGCCGACCATAGCTTCAGACAGTCTCCTCTGCTCCAGAACGAAGGCAGAAACAGATAATATTTACTTTCTTTTTCATTCCACCAAAAACGGATTGTCTGCGATCTGAAACGGGAAAACGGTACCGATACATAAATCTGACCGCTTTCCTCCTTCCACCGCTTCGTTCCCGCCATACCGTTTCCGACGATCCTGCCGCCATAAACGAGCATCCCCGCCGCCAGTATCCATACGGAAAACAGCAGTATCGCGAAACAGACGTATACTCTTCTCATTCCTGTTCCCTGCTTATCAGCGATAATATTCTTTGAACCATGCTACAAATGCGGACAGGCCTTCCTCAATCGAGGTATCCGGTTTGAAACCGAAATCCTTCATCAGCTCCGATACGTCCGCGTACGTCTGATAAACGTCTCCCGGCTGCATCGGATAATATTCCTTAACGGCCTCTCTGCCGAGACATTTTTCAAGCGTCGTAATAAAATCCATCAGCTTCACCGGCTGATTGTTGCCGATATTGTAAATTTTGTAAGCGACCCCTTTTTCATTCTTCTGGGGCGGATTGCACAAAATATTATAAACCCCTGTTACGATGTCATCAATATACGTAAAATCACGAAGCATATCGCCGTTGTTGTAAATCTGGATCGGCTCTCCGTTCATGATCTTTTTCGCAAATTTGAAGTATGCCATATCAGGTCTTCCCATCGGTCCGTATACGGTAAAAAAGCGCAGTCCCGTAACCGGATATCCGTACAGCTTGCTGTATGCATGCGCCATCAGCTCATTGGACTTCTTTGTCGCCGCATACAGGCTGACCGGTCCGTCAACCTTATCTTCCGTTGAAAAAGGCACCTTTTCATTCCCGCCGTAAACAGAACTGGAAGAAGCGAACACTAGATGCTCCGTGCCAAAGTGACGGCAGCCTTCCAGAATATGAAAAAATCCGACCAGATTGGACGACACATAAGCGTCTGGATTGTCGATGCTGTAACGGACGCCCGCCTGCGCTCCGAGATTCACGACGATCTGCGGCCGATACGTTTCAAAGACGTCGAATACGGCTTTCTTATCCGCCAGATCGCCCTTCACAAAGGTATAGTCAGGAAACTTCGAAAGCTCCGCAAGCCGCGCTTCCTTCAGAGACACTTCATAATAATCGTTCATATTATCAAAGCCGATCACCTTCGCTCCCTGCTCTAATAATCTTTTGGATAAATGGAACCCGATAAATCCGGCTCCGCCTGTGACAAAATAAATTTTTGTCCGATCAAACTCTTTCATTTTGATTCCTCCCGCAAATATTTCTTCATTCTATTTTTTATTATTCCGTACGCGTATAATAATCCTCTCTGCCAGGATCGATCAGAGACTCGTACTGCGCCTTTTTTTCCGCCGCAAATTCCGCCCTGTCAAAAATATAAATATCATAATTGTCTACTGTTGTCAGATAACTGAATTCATACTGGCTGATCGGCTTTGTTCCGACGATCGGAGTTCCCGTACGAAGAACAATATATTCTACGCCCTGCTGCTTCCCGTAATCAGTAATCGCATAGGAACGAACCGGATTTGCCTCCATCGCTTCATAGAGCGGATTGCTGCCCCAGCCTTTCACGAGCACATCCCTGCCGTAAGCAAGATGGATGCTGGCGTCATACTGTCTGATAAACTGCAGCATCTCCGCCGGAACAACCGCTTTGACGTCTCTGCCTTCCACATGCATCACATCCGCAACAGAAATAACTGCTTTCGGCAGATGATAGGGATTTTCCGCTTTTGTTACCATCGGATTTGCATAGATCAGACTGCCGCCCTGCATCAGCAAAAGAGATAGCAATATCCCTACCACGATCCGTTTCCGCCTTACTTCAATCTGTCCGACTGCCTTCGCCGCCGCATAAGAAACGATCATTCCCATTGGAATAAGCCACAAAATCCGGTAATAAACTCCCGAATCCAAAAAAAAGTGCATTGCAATATAAGCAAACGGCGGAAAGAAAAATAAAACGGCAAGACCGGCTGTCAGATACACAAAAAGCTGCCTGATCTCTTTTTTCTCTTCCGTCACCCACAAATATACAACGGCTGCGATTACAAGCATCGTCATCATACTGCTGCTGCCGTAATTTTTATAAATCGTCAAAATTGTCTGAATCACTTCGCCCATAGCTTCCTCTTGTCCTCTTTATTTTAAAAACAAATACAGCAGACCGAAAAAAATACTCGGCACAAGACAAGCGCCTATCTGGACAAGAAGCAGCATTTGCTTTTTCCCGGCTGCCAGTATCGCCGCCGCCAACAGCAGCAGGATCGGTACGGTAAAAATACCCGTGCTTGTCGTAAACGTCGTACAAAGAACGATAACAAAAAGCATCCCCCATTCTCCGACGTCCATTTCTCCCCTTGCAAGAAACAAGAGCCATAAAAACAAAAGCGGAACCATCAGATTCGGAAACATCGCTTTTCCCTGCCATGTCCTCGTATAAGCAAAGCTTTCCGACGTATAAATAGATACGTTTCCAAAAAGATACCACAAATTCAAAAACAAAAGGAACAGCCATTTACTCCTTTTCTGCATTGGAAACAGGCGGTCTCCGACCTGCATATAAATCAGATACATCAAAAGCAGAAATAAACCGCCGATATAGCTGTGACAGACAATCGTCACATGAATACCGCTCACTTCCGAAAGCCATGCCATAAAGATCGGCACGCATGAAAGCGCATGGCGTATATCCAGTTCTCCGTCCGCTCCGTAATACGGCGTAAATCGATACATCGTATCCGTATGCTGGCTTGTCAGCGACGTCGCCACAAAAAAGGCGTCGTCTCCATCCAGATACTGCATATAAAAAGCAGCTACAACCTGAAAAATAAGAAGCGCAAGCACAAGCGTCGCCAGCGCTGCCTGTCCTTTTTCCACACGGATTTCCCGCAGCTTTTTCATACAGGAAAGAAGGCTGCTGCGTCCAATCAAAAGAAACAGCACCGCAAGAACGCCGATCACGATCGTATAAACGCGGACGACTATCGTAAAACTCGCTTCATAAACGATAAACGGTACTGCCAGGAGCTGAAACACTGCGAACATCATCATCCAGCCGGCGATCCATACCATACCAAACGACTTATGCTCTTCTTTCATAAAACGAACTGGAAGCAGCCCCATACAAAACGGAAGGATCCATGTACAGACCGCCAGAAGCCCTATATGCAACCACATCATATTTCCTCACATTCCGAAACGCTTCTCTTTCGTCATTCTTTTTCCGCAAGAAGCGCGTCATAATCATAAGTATCGATCAAAGTTTTCCACTGACGCAGATACTCCGTATAATTTTCACGGGAAAGTCTGCACTCGCCGCTTACAAAGCAGTCTGTCATATACCGGTTGACGCTCTGCTTATAATGCCCGGTATCGGCGTACAGATCCAGATTCGTGACGATCTCTTCGTTTCCCGGAAAGAAAAACAGCTCTACGTTGTCATATGCTAACAGTTTTTCCATAAAATATCGGTATTCATACATGACCGCGTCGATCTGATTGTTCCTGATATACTCATACCAGTACAAAACGCTGTACGGCGGGAAAAACAGCGTAAACTTCGTATCGGGATGCGTTTCGATCACAGGCAGGATATTCGCCTGTAGATTCGCTTCCAGTCCCTCGATAAACATATCCTTTGGGAATTCCGCGTCGTTTTCCTCCGGCACGGTATAATTCGAAAGCACATACGCCTTGCTGTAGCAGCCGGAGAGCTGCTCTTCGGAAGAATAAACGCCGCTCAGCCGCGTCGGCTCCCGCTCGATCAGCGGCTTTAAAATATAATCGAACAGCACGCCCTTGTTGTACCAGTAATTCACGTCGTCAAGGAGATTGTCGTTGTACAGATATTCCGGCAGAGGATATTTCGTTTCCTCCACGCCGCCCGTATAGGACGCAAGATCAACGCCGATAAACACTTGCCGCAGCGTCTGTCCGCTCCGGTCCGCCTTTTCCATGATGTTGCGGATATCTCTCGGATACGCGCCGTTATAGGAAAGCTTTATCATATTCAGCCCCATATCCTCCGCAAACCAGTCCGTTTCAAAATTGACCGTCATGGAGGAGCCAAGCATCATGCTGTCATAGCTCATGCGCTCCGCCATACCCGGATTCTGGCTGAGCTGATTGTCGATCTGATACGGGAAGCCGTCAAGCGGCGCATGATAATGAAAAAAAGGATCTACGACCGCAACGAGCGCCGAGACGCCGGCCAGCCCCGTCAGAATCAGAGCTATTGTAATTGTAAACCATCTTTTGTACGTCATACGTTCCGTTATCCTCACCCGCAGTATCAAAAATTAAAATACAGAAACACGCTGACCTCCGAAAAGGAAACGACAGACCACAAAAACAGGACGGAAATCCATACCGCCCGTGCAGCCGTCGGCTGAAAGCGTTCGATCGTTTCATTTACATTCCTGCAGCAAAGGATCATAAACCACGCCGCAGCCATATATCCGATCAGCAAAAGAATATCGCATGCCGCCGCGCCCGTAAACGCCCCTCCGAACAACGAATCAAGAGGCAGCAGCTTCAGGCAGTAGAAAAATTCCGGCGTGCGGAACTGCTCCGCAAACGCAGCGGGGACAGAGGAAATCGTATACGCTCCGCCAAGCGCCTTTTGAAAGATCAGAACGGCCTGTCCCAGACTCTCCGCCCGGAACAGCACGAGCGAAACGAGGAAAAACGTCATATTGAAAAACCACGAAACAGCTTTCGGTAATCTTTCAAGAATCGGAAGAAACCGCCGCGTCAGCACATAGACGACGCCGTGCAGCGCGCCCCAGCAAAGATAAGTCCAACCCGCGCCGTGCCAGATCCCGCTGACAAGATAGATCATAAAAATATTAAGATAAGTCCGCAGCGTTCCCTTCCTGCTGCCGCCGAGCGGTATGTAAACGTATTTTGTAAAGAAACGCGTCAGCGTAATATGCCAGCGTTTCCAGAAATCGACCAGATTGACCGCTTGATACGGCGAAAAGAAATTGACCGGTATCTCGATATTGAAGAAAAAACCGATCCCTCTCGCCATATCGCTGTAGCCGCTGAAATCAAA
>JAGARW010000045.1 GCA_017621975.1 Lachnospiraceae bacterium
CGACTTCGAGTTTGAATTCCTGAATATGGATGATAAGAGTCGCTTTTAACAAAAAGTCAGTGCTGGCAGGTGTTGGCACTGGCTTATCTTGACTTTTTTATTATACTGTTATAATATTTGTATAACAGTAACGGACAAATGGCGGCTGACCGCCGAAAGGAACGAAAAGATAAAGAGGTACAGAAATCAGGATGTGGATAGAGCTTGATTTTAACAGTGACGAAGCATTGTATATACAACTGCGCAATCAGATCATTATGGGAATTGCGGCGACGAGATTCAAAGAAGGAGACGCGCTTCCTTCTGTCCGCCAGCTTGCCGAGATGATCGGGATCAATATGCATACGGTAAATAAGGCATATACGGTATTGAAGCAGGAGGGCTATGTCAAGGTAGACAGGCGTAAGGGAGCCGTAATAGCTATAGACGTCAATAAGCTGCAGGCAGCAGCCGAAATGAAAAAAGAATTGAGGGTACTTCTGGCAAAGGGAAGCTGTAAGAATATTTCCCGGCAGGAAGTGCATGCTCTTATCGATGAAATCTATGAAGAATATGGAGGACTGGAATGATGCCGCAGTACACAAAGAAAGCCCAGGCGGCGCTTTCACTGGCAAAACAGACGGCAAAAGAGTTGAGACAGAATTATATCGGCACGGAACATATTCTGCTTGGACTGCTTCGGGAAGATACCGGAGTTGCCGCCAGAGTACTTCAGGATAACGGGATAGAAGAGAATAAATTGATTTCGATGATTTACGATCTGATCGCTCCGGGAAATTTTGTACCCGTAAAGGAGCGGGACGGTTATTCACCGAGAGCAGAAAAAATATTGCAGGAGTCGGCAAAGCAGGCGCAGCGGTTTCATAGCGATGAGATCGGTACGGAACACATTCTTCTTGCCATTTTGAAAGAGGGGGAGAATGTAGCGGTAAGGCTTCTGAATACGCTTGGTATTCAGATACAGAAGCTGTACGTGGATACGCTGCTCGCTATGGGACAGGACGGCAATCTATATAAAGAAGACCTTGGCTATAAAGCCAGAAAGAAAAAAGAAAAGAACGGTCTGACCGAGACGCTGAGCCAGTTTGGCAGAGATTTGACGGAGCTTGCGCGCGAAGGAAAACTGGATCCTGTCATTGGCAGAGAAGCGGAGATCCAGAGGGTGATCCAGATATTGAGCCGCCGGACAAAGAATAATCCGTGTCTCGTTGGGGAGCCGGGCGTCGGCAAGACGGCGATTGCGGAAGGGCTTGCGCGGGGCATTGCCGCAGGCGAAGTACCGGATACGATCAAGCAGAAGCGGGTTGTGACGCTGGATTTATCCGGAATGGTAGCGGGAAGCAAGTACCGCGGTGAGTTTGAGGAGCGGATCAAAAAGGTCATCCGGGAAGTGACAGAGGACGGCAACATCATTCTTTTTCTGGATGAATTGCATACGATCATCGGCGCAGGCGGCGCGGAGGGGGCGATCGACGCTTCCAATATTTTGAAACCTTCGCTGGCAAGAGGCGAGATTCAGCTGATCGGAGCAACGACGATTACCGAATACCGCAAATATATTGAAA
>JAGARW010000046.1 GCA_017621975.1 Lachnospiraceae bacterium
ACTGACGGTGTTATGGCTCAGACAAAAGAGCACATCCTTCTTTCCCGTCAGGTAGGCGTACCTTACATTATCGTATTCCTGAACAAATGCGATATGGTAGACGATCCTGAGCTGATCGAACTCGTAGAGATGGAAGTTACAGAACAGCTTGAAGAATATGGCTTCAATGACTGCCCGATCATACAGGGTTCCGCTCTGAAAGCTCTGGAAGAGCCGAACGGCGAATGGGGCGATAAGATCATGGAACTCATGAGCACAGTTGACGAGTACATTCCGGATCCTCAGCGTGATACAGATAAGCCTTTCCTTATGCCGGTAGAAGACGTATTCTCTATCACAGGTCGTGGTACTGTTGCTACTGGTAGAGTAGAGCGCGGACAGTTACACATGTCTGATGAAGTAGAAATCATCGGTATCAAAGAGGAAACACAGAAATCTGTTGTAACAGGTATCGAAATGTTCCGTAAGCTGCTTGATCTGGCAGAAGCTGGCGATAACATCGGTGTTCTTCTTCGTGGTATCCAGAGAACAGATATCGAAAGAGGACAGGTTCTTGCAAAACCGGGTACGGTAACATGCCACAAGAAATTTACAGCTCAGGTTTATGTTCTGACAAAAGATGAAGGCGGACGTCATACTCCTTTCTTCAACAACTACAGACCGCAGTTCTATTTCAGAACAACAGACGTTACAGGCGTTTGCAACCTTCCTGAAGGTACAGAAATGTGCATGCCTGGCGATAACGTAGAAATGACAATCGAACTGATCCATCCGATCGCTATGGAGCAGGGTCTTACATTCGCTATCCGTGAAGGTGGACGTACTGTTGGTTCAGGCCGTGTTGCTACAATCATTGAGTAATCTGCGCGTAAGTAACGAGAAGATTACAAAATAAGTATAATAAGCCCGGGGCAAGTTTGCTTGCTTCCGGGTTTTGTTATGCTTATTTTTAAGCGGCGACTGCCGCGACCGAGAGAATGCGAAGCATTTTCGAGGGGAATCTTCGAGTGAAGTTTATGGGCTTTCCGAGCTTTTCGGAAAGCCCTTTTTTCGTCTGAGAAAACAGGTGAATTTTGCGCTGTGATAACAAAAAATTTTGAGAATATTTTCCGACCGCCGCACGCGGCGGTTTTCCGGGGCAAAGATTTGCGTTGCGGAAGAGGAAGAAAGATTATATAATGGCTGTGTTGTCACACCCTATACTGGCAACAGGAAGGGGGTGTGCTATTTGGAAATACTACTAACTTTCTTGGTTTCCGTCGCGGCAAGTGTGGTCGGCTGCTATATTTGCAAATGGCTGGACGGAGACGACAGTGACAACTAGCCTAAAAAGAAAACCCCAGAGCGGCTACTCTGGGGTTTTCGCTTTTGTGTGCTACTTAAAACTACTAACTTTCTTAGCTACTGCCAGTATATCATATGCGCGCAGCTATTTCAAGTATTTCCCGATTTTCTGCGCTTATGCTCCCTTTATGGCTGCGAATTCTGGGCTTTATAATTTTCACCCCAGTCCCACATAGCGTCCAAAATAGGCTTTAGGCTATAGCCAAGCTCTGTGAGGGTATATTCCACATGCGGAGGAACTTCCGGGTAGACGGTACGAATAACCAGACCGCTTTCTTCCATCTGCCGGAGCTGTGCGGTCAGGACCTTTTGCGACACATGTCCTATGGATTTCTTTAATTCTCCAAAGCGTTTGGTTCCGGGCAGTAAATCCCGCAGAATCAGCACCTTCCATTTATCGCTGATCAGGGTCAGAGTTGTCTCCACCGGGCAATCCGGTAATGTTTTTGCCGGTCTATCTGCAATTTCTTTTGTCGTTTCCATGACGCGCGCTCCTTTTATAGTATCTGATGGGTGATTATGGAGTAATATTACGCTTGCTTTACGAAACAACCGTACGGTTTTATTATAAAATCGCCAGAAACGAATAGCAAGCTGTTACGGTAAAAAAGCGCAGACCGGCGATACGCTCTTGAAGAAAAGCATAGTTTCCTGCCGGTAACTATACCACAATATTGTGCGTACTTCACAGGAAAAAGAAGGATTGTTACAATAAAATCATCAAAAGACAAAAACAACAATCAAAAAAATGGAGGTAAGCACAATGAAAAAAGTAATCGAATTTTTAAATGAGAATCCTGTTCAGTATCTGGCGACCGTAGGACGCGACGGAAAAGGAAAGTGTCGTCCGTTCATGTTTTCCGGGGAAATGGACGGTAAGCTGTGGTTCTGTACGAATAACACAAAGGACGTTTATAAGGATATGCAGGAAAATCCCGAGATTGAGATTTCCGTTTCCAGTCCGTCCTATGCGTGGATTCGTCTGCACGGTAAGGCTGTGTTTGAAAACAACATGGCGGCAAAGGAAATGTGCATTGCAAACCCGATCGTCAAAGGACAGTATCAGACCGCAGACAACCCGATTTTCGAGGTGTTTTATCTGGAAGATGCGCACGGCGTGATCGCAGATTTTTCCGGCAATCCGCCTTATGAATTTTAAGAAAATTCCGCTGCCGGCGGTAAGAAAAGTTACTATGACGGCCATGCTTGCCGCAATATCGTATATAATGGCCTTTGCGGAATTTCCGGTTCCGTTCTCACCGTCCTTCGCACGAATGGATCTGTCGGATTTTCCGGCTCTGATCGGGGCGTTTGCCTTTGGCCCGGCGGTCGGAGTGATGATCGAACTTGTAAAAAACGGTCTTCAGTTGTTATCAACCTCTACAGGAGGCGTAGGAGAGCTTGCCAATTTTCTGATGGGTTCTTCTTATGTCCTGACTGCGGGCCTTATCTATAAATGGCATAAAACAAAGAAAATGGCGGCGATTTCCTGCATTGTCGGGAGCGCAGCTATGGGGCTTACAGCGGCTGTGGCAAATTATTTTATTCTGCTTCCCATGTTTGAAACGTTTATGCCAATGGATCAGCTCGTTGAATCGTTCGGAATGCTGATTCCGTTTATTCACACGAAGCTGGATGTGGTATTATATAATGCTTTTCCATTTAATCTGTTGAAAGGACTGGTGATCGGAGCGTTTACTATGATGGTTTATAAGCGCCTGACGCCCGTACTGAAAGGAAACCTTTGAAAGGAGCGCTTCAAATGCAGACGAGAGATTATTTGAAATTATTGGTGGAGGAGATACATTCCGCCGTGATTGCGACGATCGGCGCCGACGGACATCCGCAGACCCGCGTGATTGATATGATGCTGTGGGACGATAAGGGCGTCTATTTTCTGACGGCAAGGGGAAAGGCGTTTTACGAACAGTTGATGGGACAGAACTATATTTCTCTGTCCGCCACCAAGGATCAGTATTCGGTTTCCCTGCGCGGGAAGATCGTCAATATCGGAAGTGAAAAGCTGGATGAGATTTTTGAAAAGAATCCGTATATGCAGAAAATTTATCCGGCGGATACCCGCGGCGCGCTGGAGGTTTTTGCAGTCTATGAAGCGGAAGGAGAATTTTTCGATATCGGCGATCCTTCCCATGTGACGCGGGAGGGCTTTGTGATCGGAAATATCGGGAGAAAACAGGCAGGATATTTCGTGGGCGAAGGCTGCATCGGCTGTAAATTATGTTATTCCGTCTGTCCGCAGAAATGCATTGATATTTCTAAAAAACCGGTTTCGATCGATCAGAACCATTGTCTGCACTGCGGGCGCTGCGCGGAAATCTGTCCGAGACAGATCATTGAAAAGAGGTGAAAAGGGATGAATCAGCAGGAGCGGAGAATTTATTTGATTCAGGAGCTGTTAAAAGAAAACAGGGCATACGGTGAAATGAAGATTCCCGAAACGGAAGGGGAACAAAAGAGGCTTTTGCGTGGGCTTATGAATGTTAGAATGCCAGAACCTGCAGGAGAGGAATTTTTAAAAATACAGGATGCGTATCTGCAGGAAGAAATCAGGCGGAAAGGAATCACGGAAGCGGGCAGCCTTGTTCCGGTTCAGGATGGGATTTATCTCTGGCAGGGAGATATTACCACGCTGCGGTGCGACGCGATCGTCAACGCCGCCAACAGTCAGATGCTCGGCTGCTTCTGTCCGAATCATGGCTGTATCGACAATGCGATCCATACCTTTTCCGGCATACAGCTTCGGGCGGCATGCGCGAAACTGATGGAGGCGCAGGGAGAGGAAGAAAAAGCCGGGAAAGCCAAAATAACCCCTGCGTTTAATCTGCCCTGCAAATATGTCCTTCATACAGTCGGACCGATCGTCAGAGGACAACTTACGGAACATGATAAAAGAACGCTGGCTTCCTGCTATCGTTCCTGTCTGGAACTGGCGGAAAAGCACAACGTGAAAAGTATTGCTTTCTGCTGCATTTCAACGGGAGAATTTCATTTTCCAAACGATAAGGCGGCGGAAATTGCAGTCTGCGCCGTGAAAGAATATAAGAAACAGACGAAGAGCAGAGTGGAGGTAATATTCAATGTTTTCAAAGAGCTTGACAAAGAAATCTACAGAAGACTGCTTTCGGCAGATTGATCGGCTTGGGGAAGCGCTTTCGCAGGCGGACGCAGTTCTGATCGGAGCGGGCTCCGGGCTCTCCGCGTCGGCCGGATTTACTTACAGCGGAGAACGCTTCCAAAAATATTTCGGGGATTTTGCAGAAAAATACGGGATCCGGGATATGTATTCCGGCGGATTTTATCCGTATTCTTCTCTGGAAGAATACTGGGCATGGTGGAGCCGCCATATTTATTACAACCGTTATGTAGAGATACCGAAGCCGACATATCAGAACCTGCTTGAGATCGTAAAGGACAAAGATTATTTCGTGCTTACGACGAATGTGGATCATTGTTTTCAGAAAGCCGGATTTGACAAAAAGAGGTTGTTTTATACGCAGGGAGATTATGGTCTGTGGCAATGTTCCGATCCGTGCCATCAGAAAACATATGACAATGAAGAGGCTGTACTGCGGATGCTGCGGGAACAAAACGATATGCGAATCCCGTCCGAACTGATTCCGCGCTGCCCTGTCTGCGGAAAGCCGATGACGATGAATTTACGCTGCGATCATACCTTTGTGCAGGATGAAGGCTGGTACGCCGCGCAAAACAGATATTCGGATTTTCTGCGCCGGCATGCGGGTCTGCGGACGTTGTATCTTGAATTGGGCGTCGGAGCCAATACCCCGGGCATTATAAAATATCCTTTCTGGCAGATGACGGCAGAGAACCCGAGGGCAGTCTATGCGTGTGTCAATTATGGAGAAGCCTATGCGCCCGGAGAAATTCAGAAACGGTCAATCTGCATCAATAGGGACATCGAGCAGATTCTGGAGAAAATATAGGCGGCGTTTACCGTAAATAAACGCCGTCCCTGTTCTTAAAACTGGTCTAAAATATCATGGTGTCCGACATCGACGAGGATAATCATTTTGTCGCCTTCATAGTACCAGATAATGCGGATGTCCATGTTGACGCTGCACTCAAACAAATCTCTGGTACCCTGGATGCGTTTGGTGCGTAAGGATGGGTGCATAGGATTTTCAGCCAAAAGCTGCAATTTGTTTTGAAGCTGCTTTTTCTCCTGTGTGGTCAAATCCTTAAAGTGTTTCTGGAACCGTTTGGTAAAAGTAAACTGGCATGCCATTAATCCGCCTCCAATTTCGCAAACAGTGCGTCCACAGTGTCGAATATGGGCTGTTCGCCGGAGGCTATCTTTGCTTTTGCCTCGTCAATTTCTCCGCGGAGTTCGTCGAGGTACTTTTTCGGATATACGACAACCGGCATCATGCAGATGGTTCCGTCCTGCTCAAAAATGTCCAGCTTATCCCCTTCGGAGAGCCCCAGTTTTACGATGATTTCTTTTGGAATGGTAATCTGTGATTTCTGACGTAATTCGGCCAACATACAATCATCTCCTTTGCTGCAAGATTGAAAGTAGGAATTTCCAACTTTCCTACTTATAGTATATCCATTTTCCGGGGATTATGCAATGGGACACAAAAAATTTACAAATTAAGACTGGATTTCTCCAAAGTAAAAAGCATAAATGGTTTCATAAAATGGCGTGCAATAAAGATAGCACCTTGGTCATTAGGAAATCAGAGATCGCTCCATCTGCATCAATGCAGACATTGGGGAGGTACTCGAACAATTATAAGACAGCAGATACAATTATTTCAGCCATCATATGAAATACTATCTGCTTAAAAAAATATAAATTATATGATTTTGAAAGTGACCTCCTGCATATACTATATGTTATCAGATTTTAAAACAGAAAAATGCTAAAAGTTGCAAAAATCTTTCGCAAGGAGGCTGTTGAATGGAGATTCGCAGGGATTTCTATCTGGATAAATTGATAAAAAGAAAGAACAATGGACTAATTAAGATTATTACCGGTATTTGCAGGTGCGGTAAGTCCTATCTGCTCAATAACCTTTTCTATCATCATTTACTGGATAGCGGCGTGGACGATGACCATATCATACGTTTTGCCTTTGACTCAGCAGACGATCTGTATTTGATTGGCGAAAGTCTTATCCGAATGGAAAAAGAAAAGCGTGGGGCAGACCCGGAAAAATTTATGGCTTATGTCCGCTCCAAAGTCGTTGATGATGGAATGTATTATTTGCTGCTTGACGAAATCCAGATGTTGGACTGCTTTGAAGCGGTACTGAACAGTTATCTGCGCAAGGAAAACATGGATGTATTTGTGACAGGAAGTAATGCAAAGCTCCTGTCTAAAGATATTGCTACCGAGTTTGCCGGTCGCGGTGATGAAGTTCATATGTATCCTCTGAGCTTTGCAGAGTTTATGTCTGTATATGAGGGCGATCAGTATATGGGATTGTCTGAGTATATGCTCTATGGCGGTATTCCTTTGGTCGTTCTGCGTGATGGGGCAAATGATAAAGCTACGGCATTACAGAACCTGTTCAGTGAAATTTATATCCAGGATATATGTAAGCGAAACCGTGTCAGGAATATCGGCGAACTGGAGGATCTCCTAAACATTCTTTCTTCTGCGATTGGTTCTCTGACTAATCCTGAGAAACTTAAAAACACATTTAGAACCGTGAAAAAATCTAAAATAACTTCCAATACGATTAAAAAGTATTTGGATTATTTTGAAGATTCTTTCCTGATTGAGTCTGCGGAGCGCTATGATATCAGGGGAAAGGCATATATCGAGACTCCAAAAAAATATTACTTTTCTGACCTTGGACTTCGGAATGCAAGAATTAACTTTCGTCAGTTTGAGCAGACCCATTCCATGGAAAATGTGATTTACAATGAACTTCGTATGCGTGGTTACAGCGTGGATGTGGGCGTTGTACCTATCGCTGAAAAAGACAGGAACGGGAAAGTAACACGTAAGCAGTTGGAAGTTGATTTTGTGTGTAATCTTGGTTCTTTCAGATACTATATTCAATCAGCCTACACCTTGCCTGATGAAACAAAGCGCGCTCAGGAGATCAGACCATTCAGAAAGATTGATGATTCTTTCAGGAAAATCATCATTACCAAGGACATCGTGCCGATGCATTATGACGAATATGGTATTTTGACCGTGAACATCTATGATTTCCTGCTTGATCCGAAATGCCTTGAAAAATAAAATGTAACAAAAATTGCGCGCAATAAACACGCTGCCCCGAGCATTATAAAATTCCCGTCTGGCAGATGACGGCAGAGAACTCATAGGGAGTTTATGCCTGCGTCAATGCCGGGAAGACTTATGCGCCCGGAAAAAAGTGAAAGCGCCAGAGAGAAGAAGGAAAAGATTTTCTCCTGCGTTATCGATCCGTCCATGTGTCAAAGCGCGTTTCTATCTGAGGGTCGTACAGCGGACAGCCAAAGTCGATCAAAATGTCCATAAGGGAATTCATATCCGCCTCCTGCATGCCGTAGCAGTCGAATCGGACGATCTGAGGCGTCGTAAAAATTTCAAAAGCGCCGCCGTCTTCCTTTTCATAGACGTTCTTATCAAGAGCCGTCCAATCTGAAAAGATCGACGAAATTTTTGCAAGAATGTCGTCGATCGGGAGATTTTCAAGTTCTTTGGCAATTTCGCCGTCGCAGCATGCCGATTCATAGATTCTGCGGTCGTCGTGCGCGGCTCCTTTTTTATATTTCCAGAAACTTAAATCTACGCTCATGTTGAAACCCTCCTGAAAATTTCTTCTGATTCCACAATATGAAAACCCAAAAGCCCGTACTGATGCGCTCAGTATAGCATGAGCGCTTCGAAATTACAAGATCAGAGCGCTGACAAGACTCTGCTACAAGCGCGCTGACGAGCCCCTGCTATACGGGGCTTTCCGGTCTTTGAGCGTCTGCGCCGGAGCAGTTTTTTATTTCATAGGATTCGGGTGTCAAAAGGTTTTATTTTACGATGTATGGTCAAATTGTACAAAAATTTTATTTTCTGTTTCGGACTGCGGATATAAGACTTTCTAAGCGTTCCGGCAATAATCTGAAACAGCCTGACGCAACCGGCGAAGATTCGCCATCCGTGGCTCAGCTTCGCCTTTTTCGGACATCGTGTCCGAAAATTGCTGCATGGAGGCGGAACACTAAGAAAGTCTAATATCCTGCGCAGGCACAGTCAATAAAATATATTGTGCAATTTGACA
>JAGARW010000047.1 GCA_017621975.1 Lachnospiraceae bacterium
GAGGAAAACAGCCTTCCGACAGCCTCCTGCGTCTTTACGTCCGCCGCCTGTCCGCTCAGCTTTCTGACGAGCTGGTACAGCTCTCCGCTGTCCATCTGACCGAGCAGTATCTGTCGGCTGCTCTCTGCGCTCCCTCCGGCATCCCTGACAAGCGCGGCAAGCTGCGAGCGGTCTTCCTGCGCGATTGGTTCTTTTCCCCAAACCGCTCCTGTATCCTCTCCTCCGGCTTCCGCTCCTGATACAGCGGCGTTCTCTATCGTTTCCTGCCCAGGCGCAGCTCCGTTTATGCTGCCCGCCATGCCGTCTTTCAAACCTGCGCTATGCGCCGCTCCGTCCGCTGCAGCTTTTGCCGTATCCCCATCTGCGGCGGCGCCTTCTGCGGATGCGGCGTCCATCATGCCTTCCGCCGCGCCGTTTTCTATAATCGCGCCGCCTGTTAAGCTCTCCGCCGCGCCGTTTTCCGGCAGTGCGGCTCCGTTTATACCGCCCTCCGCAGTCTGTGTTCCTGCGGTCTGCATATCTCCCTGCAGTCCTGATGCCTGCGTTTCTAAAGCCGGTCCATTTTCCGACACACCTGTCATATTGTCGCCGGCATTCTGACCGGCGGAATCAAAAATCGTCAACAGCTTCCCGATCAGGGCGTTTCCGTCCACCGCATTTCCGGAAGCGAAAAGTTCTCCTACCGCCTGCGGTATCTCTTCCGCCGCCTGCGCAAAGGACGATAAGAGCTGATGCTCATAATTTTTATATGCTTGAAACTGCTGCAAGTTTTCGGGCGTCACCGGAATCTGCATCCGGTTCATCTGTACAACGGAGGAAATATCCGCGTCCGGCAGACTCATGATCTGACGATACATTCCCGCAAGCGCATCCTTACTGATCGACATTCCTTCCTTCATCATCTCAACCGCCATCTGAACCGTTTTTTCTCCCGCTTCGATTCCTGCCGCAGACAACGCTTTCAGCGCCGTATTTTCCTGCGCCATATTCTGAAACAACGGCCGCAGCGAAATAACGCCGGACGCATTGGAACGGACCTCAAACGTTACATGCTGCCCCTCCCGCGCCGCAAACTCCTGATCCGTCCGCGCGTGGATCAAAGCGTCTCCTGATGTCCGCAATGTAATCTCGCTGCCGTTTTTTCCAACGATTTCACCACTGACCGTCTCTCCCGGCGCAAGCGACAGCGACGATACGCTGACACGGACATCCCCTTCCGCTTTCTGCGGCGAAGAGACATGTCCCGTCTGCTGTGAAGATACTCCGTTATGATAAAATAATCCTGATAAATTAAGCCCCATAATTTTTAATAAAGCTCCTTCTGTGGATCGGACTCGGTCCGAGCGCCCGAAGCGCCGCAATATGCTCCGCAGAACCATAACCTTTGTTGGAAGCAAACCCGTATCCCGGCAGGACGCTGTCATATTCCACCATCATCCGGTCACGCGTCACCTTTGCTACAATGCTTGCTGCCGCAATAGAAACGCTTTTCGCATCGCCTTTGATAATCGGAACCTGTCTGATCCCTACCTGCGGAATCGTTACTGCATCGTTGAGCAAAATATCCGGTTTCACCGACAGCTTATGGATTGCCTGCCGCATCGCTTCATATGTCGCCTGCAGGATATTGATCTCGTCGATCCGCTGCGGGCTGACAAAGCCAAGTCCTACGCTCACTGCCTTTTCCATTATTATATCGTACAATTCTTCTCTTTTTTTAGCGCTAAGCTGCTTGGAATCGTTCAGATACAAAATATCGCAGTCTTTCGGCAGAATCACCGCTCCCGCGACGACCGGTCCGGCAAGCGGCCCTCTTCCGACCTCATCAATCCCGCATATGTAACCGCACGAACGATACTTCTCTTCGTATACGCGCATTGCTTTTGTCCGCGCCACTTCCTTTTCATAAGCCGCGATACGCTTCTTTGCACGCTCTACAAGAGACTGTACGCCTCCTCTTGCATCCTCCCTGTACGCTTCTATAAAAGCAGGCAGCTCTGTTACCGAAGCCGCCTGCAGTTTTTCTTTGATATGACTGATTTTTTCTTCCATTTATTTTTCCTTACTGATGCTTTAAAATACCGAATTTACTAAACGGCCAGATCCGTATCCATGCCCTGCCGATAATATCTCCGCGTCTGATATTCCCAACGCTCGGATCTCTGCTGTCCGAGCTGTTGTTCCGGTTGTCGCCCATGACGAAATATTCGTCTTCAGCCAGCGTGACCGGTTCATAAGCGCGTCCCGGCGAGCTGATCGTTTCCATGCCGTAGTCTTCCTCCAGAATCTCGCCGTTGATATAAATATTACCTTCCTCGTCGATCTGCACCGTCTCGCCCGGCATACCGATAATGCGTTTGATATAATAGGTATCCGCTTTATATTGAAACGGAAAAACGATAATATCAAACCGCTTCGGATCGCTGAACCGATATGTAATCTTGTCAACAATCAAATTGTCATGGTGGCTGAGCGTCGTCTCCATCGAACTGCCGCTCACTTCCGTTCTTTGTCCGACAAATGTTATGACAAGATATGTCAGTACAAGGACGACAAGCAGATAAATACTTGTATCCAATAATTCTTTGACCAGTTTTTTCATATGCATACCATGCCTTTCCCTACTGCGGACGCTCCAATGTAATCCTGCCGAGCTTCCCGCTTCTGAATTCCTCCATCAGCATCGAAGCCGCTTTGCGCAGATCGGGCTCTTCCCCTTTCAAAAAACATCTGCGCTTTTTACATATTTCCGTCAGAATGGAAAAGTCATCTCCCTCTTCTTCTATTTCATAACGTTTCTGCAATGCCCCGGCATATTCCTTCCGAAGAAACGCGATCAGCGAGACGGCAAGCTCTTCGATGTGCAGAATCTCATCGTTCATCGAACCAATGAAGGCAAGACGCATTCCGGTCTGCTGATCTTCAAATTTCGGCCATAAAATCCCAGGCGTATCAAGAAGCTCCAGCCCCTTGCCGAGACGAATCCATTGTTTTCCTTTCGTCACCCCCGGTTTATTTCCCGTTTTTGCGCACGCCTTTCCGGCAAACGCATTGATAAACGTTGATTTTCCTACATTCGGAATACCGACAACCATCGCGCGGATCGGCCGGTTTAAAATGCCCCGTTTCCGGTCGCGCTCGATCTTTTCCTTACAAGCCTCCTGTACGGCTGCCTGAATGGATTTGATTCCTGCGCCGGTTTTGGAATTGACCTCTGTCGCATGGATCCCGCGTTCTTTGAAATACGTCATCCACGCCTGATTGCACGATGCGTCGGCAAGATCTGCTTTATTCAGCAAAATCAATCTCGCCTTGTTTTTTCCAAGCTCTTCGATGTCGGGATTTCTGCTGCTGAGCGGAATACGCGCGTCAACAAGCTCGATCACGAGATCGATCAGTTTTATATTCTCCTGCATCATACGCTTTGCTTTTGTCATATGACCGGGATACCATTGATAATTCATACTTTCTCCGTTTCAAATTTTTTTGAAAAATGCCGGTTTTATTTGATAAAGCCCATGCCGCTTCCCGAAGACGCCATATGGAACCACGCTTTTCCTGTAATATTGTCACGCTTGATGGGGCCGATATTGCCGGAACGGCTGTCCTCGCTGTTATTCCGGTTGTCTCCAAGCACAAAATATTCGTCCGACGCCAGCGTAATCTCATTTTCCGCGATCCCGGCGTCCGCCATCTTATCGTAGCTTTCGTCCTCTTCCGCCATGACGCCGTTAATATACAGCTTCTCGTCGCGGATCTGCACGGTCTCGCCCGGAAGCGCCACAACGCGCTTCACATAGTAATGCGTATTCTGATTGCCGTTCGGCAAAAAAACGATCACATCGCCCCGTTTCGGACTGACGATCTTGTAAATAAAATGATTGATCAGTATTTCCTGTCCATTGTATAGCCCCGGCTCCATCGAAACGCCGATCACGCTCGTCCGCATCCCGACTGAAAATACGAGCACAGCCGCAATCAGAACGGCGGTAAAGATCAGGAAAAACCACTGCGCAATTTCCCGGATGGCAGCGCTGCTTATTTTCTTTTTTTTATGATAAAAGCTTAACCCTTTTCTCCTGCTCATAAAACCCTCGCTTCTGCATCAATAGTTTAGCACGAAAGCGCAAAGTGGGCAAGTATTCCTATCCTTCCCATAAAAAATGAGGCAACTACTTGTATAGCTGCCCCAATTCTTTGCTTTTTATCTTACCAGTTCCTTTACTTTGGACTTCTTACCGATGCGGTCACGCAGGTAATTCAGTTTCGCGCGTCTTACTTTACCTCTTCTTACGACTTCGATCTTCTCTACGTTAGGAGAATGAAGCGGCCATGTTTTCTCAACGCCTACGCCGTTAGAAGTTTTTCTGACTGTGAATGTCTCGCGATTGCTTCCGCCCTGTCTCTTCAGTACGGTTCCCTCGAAGATCTGAATTCTTTCACGGTTTCCTTCTTTGATCTTACCATATACCTTAACGGTATCGCCTACGTTAAACTCGTCGATCTGTGGCTTTAACTGTTCTGCTTCAATACTTTTAATAATTTCGTTCATGTTGTGCCTCCTTGTTTCATTGGACGTTCTTAATGCAGTCTGCAACAGAGGACCATCTCACTTTCGCAACATTAATAACTTATCATATCTTCTTTATAAATGCAAGCATTTTTCAATTTTTCTTTGTACAGGCATTTTCTATTTTTTCTTTTTCGGATTCAGACCTTCCGGATGCGCTTGCATATAAGCTTCATACAAGTCGGGACGCCGCTCCTTCGTCCTTTTGATCGACTGCTCCAAACGCCACTGGTCAATCTTCTGATGATTGCCGGACAGCAGCACCGGCGGCACTTCCTTATCATGCCAAACGGGCGGTCTTGAATACTGCGGATATTCCAGCAGCCCGCCCGAAAAGCTCTCCGTCTCGGCGGACTCGTCGTTATGCAGCACGCCCGGCACAAGCCTTGCGACCGCATCGATCATCACCATTGCCGGAAGCTCCCCTCCGGTCAGCACATAGTCGCCGATCGAAATATAATCCGTTACCGTTTCCTCCAGCACGCGCTCGTCAATCCCTTCATAATGCCCGCACAAAAAAATAAGCTCTTCTTCCCCTGCAAGCTCCTGAGCGATCTCCTGCGTAAACGTGCGTCCCTGCGGCGTTACATAAACCGTACGAAGCCTTTTGACCGGGAGTGCTTTTACGCTCTCCCGTGCCGCGCATTCCACAGTCTCTTCCCGCAACGCGCTTTCCGCCTCCACGCCTTCCACAGTCTCTTTCTGCGACGCCTCTTCCTGGACAGCGCGCCACGCGTCGTAAACAGGCTGCGCCTGCATCAGCATTCCCGCGCCGCCGCCGTACGTATAATCGTCTACCTTTTTGTGCTTATCAAGCGTATAATCCCTGATGTTGACCGAATGGAAGGAAATACAGCCCGCCTTTGCCGCTCTTCCGAGAATACTTGTTTCCAGACAGGCGTCTACCATTTCAGGAAACAATGTCAGAATATGAAATTTCATGATTTCCTCCAAATTCTTAATCGGTCAGTCCCGGCATCAGATGCACACGCATCCGTCCCGCTCCGGGATCAACTGAAAGAATGCAGTCCTTAATCGCGGGAATCAGTATTTCCCCTCCTTCTCCGGTTTCTACGCAGTAAACGTCATTCGCCCCGGTCTCGATCACATCCGTCAGCGTACCGACCCGATTGTCCTCTTCGTCCAGAACCTCCATACCGATCAAATCGGCGATGAAATACTCGTCCTGCCCAAGAGCAACCGCGTTTTCCCGTGTTACGTACAATTCTTTTCCTTTGTAATATTCGATCTCATTGATCGTATCGTAGCCTTTGAACTTCAGAATCGCGAACTGTTTAAAAAATTTAACGCTCTCGATCTCCAGCGTCTTTTTTTCTTTTCCGGTATCCAGTATCAATTCCTTACATTTTTTAAAACGTCTTACGTCGTCCGTTGTCGGAAATACTTTAACTTCTCCTTTGATGCCGTGCGTCGAGGTAATGACTCCTACTTTCAATAACTGTTCCATTCATTTCTCCCGTTTCAGACAATTCAGGCAGATAAAACAAGGACGATCTTTGGATCGTCCCCGCTCATCAGATGATTTCTACATCCACTTTCTTATTGTCTTTTGATGATGCTGCTTTTACAACAGAGCGGATTGCTTTTGCAATGCGGCCTTGTTTTCCGATCACCTTTCCCATGTCAGATGCTGCTACATGAAGCTCCACGGTAATATTTCTTCCGCTTTCCTTTTCTGTTACGACAACTTCATCCGGATGATCAACAAGCGCTTTTGCGATTACTTCAACCAAATCTTTCATAATCCACCTCCTGAAGTCTGTCAGCACACAGCGCATAAGCGCATCGCGTGCGGCGTTAACAAGTCTTTACTTCACAATACCTGTCTGCTTAAAGATTCTGCTGACAACTTCTGTCGGCTGAGCACCGTTTGCAAGCCATTTCTTAGCAAGCTCTTCATTTACCTTGAATGTGCTTGGATCTGTGTTCGGATCATATGTTCCGATTTCTTCGATAAATCTTCCATCTCTTGGAGAACGGGAATCTGCAACTACGATTCTATAAAAAGGAGCCTTCTTCTGTCCCATTCTTCTTAATCTGATCTTTACTGCCATTTCTTTCACCTCCGAAAATTTTTCAACTCATTTGTATCGGGCTTACGCCCGTGTATCTAAAAAGGGAATCTGAATTTTCCCTTTTTGCTACCAAAACCGCCCATCATGCCCGGAAGCTGTTTCATCATCTTCTGCGACTGCTCAAACTGCTTGATAAAGCGATTGACTACGCTGATGTCAACGCCCGCGCCTTTTGCAATTCTGTGTTTGCGGCTCGGATTCAGCAGCTTTGGATTTTTCCGCTCTTCCTTCGTCATCGAAAGTACGATCGCTTCCATCCGCGCAAGCTGCTTATCGTCGATCATCGACTCAATATCGCCTATCTTGCCGCCCATACCGGGCATCATCGACAAAAGACTGCCAATACCTCCCATCTTTTTCATCTGGGTCATGCTTTCCAGATAATCCTCAAAATCAAACTTGCCTTTTTTGAGTCTGGACGCCATTTCTTTTTCTTTGTCAGCATCAATATCAATACTGCTTTGCGCTTTTTCGATCAGGGAAAGCACATCTCCCATGCCGAGAATACGACTCGCCATACGTTCGGGATAAAACTGCTCCAGATCGGACAGCTTCTCGCCCATACCGACATACAAAATCGGCTTACCGGTCACTGCTTTTACGGAAAGCGCTGCGCCGCCTCTGGAATCGCCGTCCATTTTAGAAAGAATAACGCCGTCGATCCCTACCTTGTCGTCAAAATCCTTTGCCACATTGACGGCGTCCTGCCCCGTCATAGCGTCGACTACGAGAAGACTCTGGTGCACGTCAACATTTGCCTTAATCTCCTGAAGCTCCCGCATCATCTCTTCATCGATATGAAGACGTCCCGCCGTATCGAGGATCACAACATTGTGCCCGCACTTTGCTGCATGTTCCACAGCCGCCTTCGCAATATCTACCGGTTTATGGTTCTCACCCATTGAGAAAACGTCGACTTCCTGCTTCTCTCCGTTGACCTGCAGCTGCTTGATCGCTGCCGGTCTGTATACGTCGCAGGCTGCGAGCAGCGGCTTCTTGCCTTTTAATTTCAGCTTTCCGGCAATCTTAGCTGTCGTCGTCGTCTTACCTGCGCCTTGAAGCCCGCACATCATAATGACCGTAATCTCTTTGCCCGGCTGCAGCTTGATCTCCGTCGTTTCGGAGCCCATGAGAGCGATCATCTCTTCGTTTACGATCTTGATGACCATCTGTCCGGGATTAAGACCGTTCATAACGTCCGCGCCGACTGCGCGTTCCTCAACAGATTTGATGAACTGCTTCACGACTTTGAAATTAACGTCCGCCTCCAGCAGCGCCATTTTAACCTCTTTTAAAGCGGCCTTAACATCCTCTTCTGTCAGCCTTCCTTTGCTTCGGAGCTTTTTGAATACATTCTGCAGTTTATCCGTTAAGCTTTCAAATGCCATCTATAACTCCTCTAAAATCTCCTGCGCCAAGGCGCGGATCTGTCCCGCCGCGTCATGCTGCTCCATTTTACCGCTGAGCGATTTGATCTGTTCTACCTTCTTCTTGATATGCGTAAACTTCTCTACAAGGTGAAGCTTACTTTCATACTCCGCAAGAATCTTATCGCAGCGTTTCAGCAGGTCATGCACGCCCTGTCTGCTGATCCCGTTGTCCTCCGCAATCTCACTGAGCGAAAGATCGTTGAACACGGCGTCTTCATAAATCCGTCTCTGATGTGCCGTTAAAAGCTCACCATAAAAGTCATATAAAATTCCCTGTTCTACAATTTTTTCCATATCGATCTTTCATCTGTCTCCCATATTAATTCGGACACAAGTCATATCATAACGTAAAAGAAAGACGGTGTCAAGTATTTTTTCTTGACAGATTTTTGTTCGTGTTGTTTTATCTTGTGTTATCTCCCCATAAAATAAGGATTCTCTGACTGTGAAACAATAACTTCTTTCCGATACGAACCGTTGACCAATTTGCCAGGAATAACGCCATTGCTTTCTGGCTCGCAGCGGCTTAGTTTCTGCTTGAAAACCTATCCCGAATGTGCTATATTGATAATAGAAAAGGGAAAGTCAGGAACACACGGTCTACCCTCACAAACTAAACTCTAACCTTTTACAAGGTCAGCCGTCAGCTAGTGCAAGTAGTTGGCGGCTATTTTCTTCCCCTTGAAAATCTGAAATATCAGACTGACAAGAGCAACGATGAGTATACCTATCTGGATTAAATCCGAATATGTAACGTACATCGGCATCGCCCTCCTTTCTGGAGGGTTAGCCCCTCCGATTAAACAGAGGGTAGACCGCCTTTTATGTGCTCTGACTTTCCGTATCGTCAGTATAGCACGTTCCTCCAAATACGACAATATTCTATTTCCCCGGCCCCTTAAAATGATTTACAATGCAGCGCGGAAGGTCATATCAGCCACATATATGCGGACAGAATGAGTTCCAGGCCCCTTGGCTGAAGCCGGGTTGGAGCAAATAAAATGTCACGGTTACGTATCTATGAAAAGAACGGCGGAAGCATGCTGGAACTGGTCCGCTTCTAAAAGAGGGAGCTGCCTGTGGCAGCCGGATGCTAAGAAGTGATTTACAGCAGTAACCAGATGTTTTCTACAGAGAGGAAAGAAAAACCGAAAGGCATTAAGGCGTTGACAGATATCCCGATGTACAGCATTCCCTATACACAGATCAGAAAGATCGCGGCATTGAAAAATTATATCTGGGGATTGTAAAAAGAGAAAAATCCGATATAGTAAGGGCAGGAAACCAATCTGAAACACATCTCAGGTATAGTCTGTCTTTTATTTTCCTACAGTAAATTTACGCTATCCTCTTTGCCAGCGTAACGTTTCCGTCCTCTTTCCTTTTGAAAAATCCAAGAAATCCCATAGTAAATCCCCTCTCTGTCTTTGCTCTTTCTTAATATAATTGTTGATTCTATTATGCCCTGTCCGTCATAAAAGTTCAACGACATTTTATCAGCGCCGGTGTACAGGGGCAACGCGTTTCCCGCATACCGGCGCTATCATCGCGCAAAGAATTCAAAATGACAAAAACCGCTTTTTGCGGTATAATAAATAAATATCAATCACTGCACTTAGGAGGACGCCTATGTATCATCACACTTATCGTTTTATTTCTGACAGAAAGCTCCGGCTCTTTGCCGTATCCGCTTTCACGCTGCTTCTCGTCATGCTCGCATCCGCAAAGGTCCACGCCGCGGATACAAAGGGCGTTACCGTTCTTTCCAGCAACAACAGCCTCGGCACCGTCTTCTGCACGCATAACGGCGCATCCTTTACCCATTACACCTATGCACAGCCGACCGATTATATCAGTGTCAGCGCGCTTCCGGTCAACAAAAATTATCAGTTTGTGAACTGGACGGACAACGGCGTTATCGTAAGCGACAGCAGCACGTATTCCTTTTCCGTCAAAGACAGCAATCATGTCGTAATCGCCCATTTTGATTCCAAATCGGAAACGAAACATAAACGGTACGACAGCGATAAAAACATTTCTTCTATTACACGAGGCACAAATCCATGCAATTTTGCCTCCGGTTACAAGATCGACGGCATGACGATCAATACCGCCCTCATTCCTTTAGATGAGACAACCGTTTCTGCTGTTGAAGCAGCCGCCGGCGGTCATTTTCTCGGCGCTTTTCAGATCCAGTTTACCTTCGGCTACAACGGAACGTCAAAGCAGTCGCTTGAGCAGCCTTCCCGTCTCGTTCTGAGTCTGCCGTCCGCGCCTTCCGGCACATGCCGCATTACCTATGTTTCATCCTCCGGCGTCGATATTCTGGAAGATTTGGACGCAGATACGGGCACCGTTACGTTTGAAGCAAAAAACAGCGGCGTTTATGTTGTAACGGACTCTGTCAACGCTGCTTCTCCCATTCCCGCTGCACCGGCTAACAGCGTATCGCCCGAAGCCCCGGCTCTTCCGGCTGATATGGCTGTTGTTCCGGCTATCCCGGCTGATATGACCGCCGCTCCAGCTGTCCCGGCAGACAGCGCTGTCGATCCGGTCACAGTCCCTGCCGTTCCTATCGTTACACAGGAACAGTATCAGGAGTCGGTCATCAATATTCTTCGTTATCAATTACAGCAGGCAGGACTGACACCGGCTGCCTAATGGCAGCCGGGTTCCGACGCAGGGACTGATCCGGTCAGCGCCTATCCCGTTTATCTTTACATATGCTGCAATAACCATACACCTCGACCTTATGTCCGGTAATTTGAAACCCGTCCGCCGTCTCCGACAGATCCATATGATAAAAAGGACATTCCTTCAGAGCGATCCGTTTATGGCAGTTCAGGCAGATCGCATAATGCGTATGTCCTCCCTCGTTCCATTCATACAACGCCATATCCGAATCCGGCAGGCTCGTCTTACCTACAAATCCCTCTTCCTCGAATATCTGCAGCGCCCGGTATACGGTCGATACAGCATACCCGCAGGCAGTGTCCCGACGCAAAATCTCCTGATAAATATCTGCTGCGCTCATCGGTTTTTTCATTTCTTCCAAAACCCGGCAAACCGCCTCCCGCTGCTTTGTCTTTTTAATTTTCTTCCAAATATATTCCTGTTCTTCCAAGCCGCTCACTTCCTTTACATAATCCCCGCAGCATTTGCCATAATACCGCAGGCAGTCCCGACAAGATACAATCCGGCTGTAATCGCCGCATTCTCTTTCCAGTTATGATTGACGCGGAACAAAACAAGCAGGCCGATCCCGGAGCCTGTCAGAAGCCCCGCAAGCATAGAGCCAAAATTCAGCACGCCTTCCAAATAAAGCTGTGTGATCATAACAGACGCAGCGCAGTTCGGAATCAGACCGATCAGTCCCGCAGCCAGTTCTCCCAGAACGCCATAGCTTAAAAACAGATTGGTCAATGCCTCCTCTCCTGCCGCATGCAGCAGATAGTTCAGTCCAAACGTAACAAGCATAATAAAAAATGTCACTTGAATCGTATGAGACGCCGCCGACCGGAAAATCCCCTTCTCACAATGGCAATGGTCATGCCCGCACATCTCTCCGATATGAATATGCTCATCGTATCCGCCGTGCCGCCTTCGGAGCGTATCGATCAGAAAACCGACGCACATACCGACTATCACCTTACAAAACAGGATTCTCCCAATCACTTCCATCGGTACCGACTCCGAAAGCATGATCGGCAGCATCTCGTCAGAAGTCGACAAATAAATGGCAAACAACGTCCCGAGCGTGATCACTCTGCCCGCGTACAGTCCGCTCCCGGCAGCGGAAAAACCGCACTGCGGGAATATTCCAAGCACGGCCCCAAATAACGGTCCGAACCGTCCTGATTTTTCTACGATCTTCGCCGCCATATCCTCTGTTTTATGTTCCATCCACTCCATGACGACATACGTCAGAAATAAAAACGGAATCAGCCTCGCGCTGTCTATGATCGTGTCCAAAATAATCTCTTTCATCTTTTCCTCTTATTCTGCCGCTTTCGCAGCCTTGCACTCAGAAAGAACTTTGTGCGCCAATTTTTTCTGTAATAAAATATACTCCTAAATGCGAATGAATTGCATTTGCATTTAGGAGTATATCACAAGATTGAAAAAATGCAAAGAAAAAGCTGCAAAAAATAATCAAAAGATTATATTCGCAGCTCATATCTTATCTTACAAAATTACCTTCTTCGGGCACTTCTCCTTACAGATTCCGCAGCCCGTGCATTTCTCATAATCGATTCTCGCATGAAAATCTTCGATGATAATCGCGTCATTCGGACAATTTTTCTTGCAAAGCTGGCAGGCGATACACCCCGCCTGACACGCCTTCATCGTCACAGGCCCTTTATCCTTCGAGCTGCATGCGACCATATGCTTCGCATTGTACGGAATCAGCTCGATCAGATGCTTCGGGCACGCCTCGACGCACTTTCCGCATGCCTTGCATGCCTCCTTATCAACAACGGCCACGCCGTCTACGATATGAATCGCGTCAAACGGACAAGCCGCGACGCACGTACCGTATCCGAGACAGCCGTAACTACAGCTCTTCGGTCCGCCGCCCGGCACAAAGGAAACCATGCGGCAGTCCTCGCTGCCGTGATATTCATAATCAGTGTTTGCCTTCCCGCATGTACCGATACATTTGACAAACGCCGCCTTCTTTTCACCGGACTGCGCTTCCACACCCATAATTTCCGCTACCTTCGCCCCGACGCTCTCGCCGCCTACCGGACACGCGTTTACGGGCGCTTCGCCTTTCGCGATCGCGGCAGCCAGACCGGAACAGCCTGCGTAACCGCAGCCTCCGCAGTTATTGCCGGGCAGCACGCCAAGCACGGCTTCTTCTTTTTCATCAACCTTTACTTCAAACTTGATTGCCGCGATACCGAGGAAAAGACCGATAAAAAGACCGACGGCTCCTACGACAGCAATCGCGATCAGAATTCCAACTCCATTTGTAATCAATCGTCTCTACCCCCTTATCAGTCCTGCAAAGCCACAGAAGGCAATCGCCATCAGTCCTGCCGTCACAAGCACAATCGGCATGCCTTTAAACGACTGCGGCACATCATTGTACTCCATTTTCTCACGGATACCGGCAAGTATCACGATCGCTACCGTAAAGCCTGCCGCTGTAGCAAAGCCGTTGACGATGCCCGTCAGAATTCCGTAATTTTTCTGCACGTTCGTCAGCGCCACGCCAAGCACCGCGCAGTTCGTCGTGATCAGAGGCAGATAAACGCCGAGCGCCACGTACAGTCCGGGCATAAATTTTTTCAGCACCATCTCTACAAACTGCACAAGAGCGGCGATGACAAGAATAAATACGATCGTCTGCAAATATGTAATATCAAGCGGAACGAGAACAAATTTGTAGATCACTCCCGCAACCGCAGACGCAAGCGTAATAACGAAAATAACCGCCGTTCCCATACCGGCCGCCGTTTCTACTTTTTTGGAAACGCCAAGGAACGGACACAGACCGAGAAACTGGCTGAGCACAACATTGCTTACAAGACTGGAGCTGATTAAAATAATCAGTAAATCTTTCCATGTAGACGTCATCTTATTTTACCTCCCCTTCCTTGCTTTCGCCATAAAACCTATGCGAACAGCCGCTGTCCGCACAATTCATGCAGTCGCTGCTGCAGCCGGACTGGATCTTGGACATATCCCTGCCCTTTTTTTCTCCGTTTATCTTGACCTTGTTCTGCAGCGCGGTCAGAACTGCAAGCACAAAGAACGCGCCCGGCGCCATGACAAAGATCGAAAACGGCACATAAGAAGCCGGCATAATATGAACGCCGAATACCTCGCCCGCACCGAGAATCTCACGGATCGCACCGATACAGGTTAACGATACGGAAAATCCAAGCCCCATGCCGACGCCGTCGAAAAATGACGGAATCACCGGATTTTTGGACGCATACGCTTCCGCTCTGCCGAGGATGATGCAGTTTACGACGATCAGCGGAATATAAAGCCCAAGCGCGTCGTTCAGCGTCGGCAGATATGCCTGCAATACCATCTGTACAACGGTAACAAACGAGGCGATGATAACGATAAACGCCGGGATTCTTACCTTATCCGGAATGATATTCCGCAGCAGGGAGATGATCGCATTGCTCATTGCAAGAACGACCATTGTCGTCAATCCCATACCAAGACCATTGATCGCGGAGGTCGTAACCGCCAATGTCGGACACATGCCGAGCATCAGTACAAGCGTCGGATTCTCTTTGACAATACCGTTATAAAGTCTCTCTCCCGCACTATTCATTACTGCTACCCCCTTTAAGCTCTGTCTGGAAATAATACAAACCTGCATTGACGGCGTTCGTCACTGCGCTTGTCGTAATCGTTGCGCTGCTGATCGCATCGATCTGGTCGTCCGATACGGCGCCCGATTTCGTGTAGGTAAACTGCGCTACGTTCTTATTCGCGAACTGCGGCTTCAGCACTTCCTCCGCACGCATGCCAAGCCCCGCCGTTTCCGAGATCGAAAGGATCGAAATGCCGTTCAGCGTGCCGTCGTTTCTGATCCCCATCGAAAACCGGATATCTCCGCCATAGCCTTCATGAGACGTTACCGTAATGACATAACCAAGCGAAGCGCCCGATGCATCCGACGCCGTCAGCACCTCGTTTATGGAAGCCTTAGCATAACCGCCAGCGGCGGCTACTGCCGTCATTTCCTCTTCGCTGCCCTCCAGAGCCTCAAACGCTGCTGCGTCTGCAAACACTTCCCTGCACGCTTCGCTTTTTGCCTTTGCTTCCTGCTCCGCGATCGGCGCCTTTGTTACGTCATAGACAAAACCGAGAACCGCGCCTGCGATCAAAGTAATGGCAAAGAGGATAGCGGCGTCTTTCAACATATTTTTCATGCCCTTTCCCCTCCTTTACCAAATGCTTTCGGAAGCGTTATCTTTTCAATCAACGGTACAAGCAGATTGCCGATGATGATCGCATAGGAAACGCCTTCCGCGCCCGGTCCGAACAGACGGAAGATTCCTGTCAGAATTCCTAAGAAAATACCGTATACATACTGTCCGCGCTTTGTAATCGGCCGCGTAACATAATCGGTCGCCATAAAAAATGCGCCGAGCATCAGACCGCCGCCCGCAAGCTGGGCGGAAATATAAGCGCTGTCAAAGCCGCGTCCGCTAAACAGTACGATAAAAATAACAAAGCTGACAATATAGGTGCCCGGAATGCGCAGATCGATCACATCTAACATAATCAGGATACATGCGCCGAATACGATCGCAATCATGGACGTCTCTCCGATCGTACCGCCGATGCGTCCGGTGATCATATTCATTACATTGACGCTTTCTCCCGCTTTTAAGGCTGCCAGAGGCGTTGCTCCCGTATAAGCGTCGCAGTCAAAATTTGTCATAATCGATGCGAACGAAATCAGCAGAAAGCATCTTGCGCCAAGCGCCGGATTCATAAAATTCTGCCCAAGTCCGCCGAACAGCATCTTTACGACAAGAATAGCAAATACGCTGCCAACCACGCCGATCCAAAGCGGCGCCTCGGGCGGCAGGTTGAGCGCCAGTAAAAGTCCCGTTACGGTTGCAGACAGATCGCCTACCGTAATCGGCTTCTTCATTAACAGTTCATATATGTATTCTGTGAGAACAGCCGATGCCACTGTCACCAAAACAAGAATCAGTGCATGCAGTCCGAAATTATACACGCCAAAGAAGGTCGCCGGAAGCAGTCCCACCACGACGGCGCCCATGATGCTTCCCGTCGTCGCTTTGGAGCGGATATGCGGATTGGATGACACTTTAAGCAAATCACTCATCACAGTACCTCCTATTTCTTTCTCTTTGCAAGCTGTATCTTACGCATAGATTTGATTTCCTGCGTCAACGGCCGTTTTGCAGGACATACGTAACTGCAGCAGCCGCATTCGCAGCACTCCATACCGTTATAAGCAAGGAATTTTTCATCATTTCCCTGTTCTGCAAAATCCGCCAGCTTGCTCGGCAGGACTCTGCCCGGACATACCTCGACGCACCTGCCGCAGTTAATGCAGGCGCTCGGCTCATATCTGGACACCTCGTCCTCCGTCATACAAAGCAGCGCGGACGAAGTCTTTGTCGTCGGCACATCGAGACCGAACAGCGCGAAGCCCATCATCGGACCGCCGGAAACGATCTTGGCAGGCTCGCTCTTAAACCCGCCGGCTTCTTCCACAAGTTCCGCATAATTCGTACCGATCCGTACAATAAAATTGCGCGGATCATTTACAGCATCTCCCGTTACCGTAACGATACGGTGCATCAGCGGCTTTCCCTCGCGGACCGCCTGGTTGATTGCAACGATCGTATCCACATTATCTACAATGCATCCCGCATCGGCAGGCAGCATACTCGAATTAATCGCGCGCCCGGTCGTCGCATAAATAAGCTGACGCTCCGCGCCCTGCGGATATTTCGTTTTCAGCGCTTTAACGGTGATGTTCGGTTCGTTTACCGTCAGCTTTTTCAGAGCCGCCACGCAGTCCGGCTTATTATCCTCTACCGCAAGAATCCCCTTTGCATTGTCGAACAGACGAAGGATTACTTTCATGCCGTCCACGAGCTTCTCCGGCTCTTCAATCATCCTGCGGTAATCGGACGTCAGGTACGGTTCGCATTCCGCGCAGTTCGCGATCACATACTCGATCTTGTCCGGCTCCTTCGGCGATAGCTTGACATGCGTCGGAAATCCGGCGCCGCCCATGCCGACGACTCCCGCTTCCCTGATCAGACCTACGATCTCTTCTTTTGTCAGCTCTTCAAGAGGCTTCACCGGTCCGTACGTTACCTCTTCATACAAACCGTCGTTCTCCACGACGATACATGTTACCATATCTCCCGTTACGACACGGCGCGGTTCGATCGCCTTGACGGTACCGGATACCGTTGCGTAAATCGGCGCTGATACGAAACCTCCCGCCTCTGCGATCTTCTGCCCTGTCAGGACGTGATCGCCTTTAGCAACGACCGGCGCGGCAGGAGCACCGATATGCTGCGACACCGGATATACAAGATCACCTTTCGGTAATATGGCTTTTATCGGCTTATCTTTGGACAAATCTTTTCCATCATATGGGTGAATGCCACCTGTAAATGTCAATTTCGCCATTTTTTACCCTTCCTTCTTTCTCTTTTGATAAATTTTATCCTCTTACAATCATACTATTTTTTGTCCGAAAATACTACTACAAATTTTGGATTTGTGTTACAATTATGCAGTATAAGAAAGGAGATTCCTATGCGTACAATCCGCCGAAAACTTGCGGGCGTCCGGCTTTCCGAACTGCCCGTACAGGGAGCCGATCCCTCCAACATTCTTTTCATAGATATCGAAACGACCGGCTTTACCGCCAAAAATTCGATCCTCTATCTGATTGGATGCGTTTATTATGAAAAGGACGAATGGCACACGATCCAATGGTTTGCAACTGCATACGAAGATGAACGAGAAGTCGTAGAAGGATTTTTTAAATTCGCGCTCGGACGTTTCACACATCTGATCCATTTTAACGGCAACAACTTCGATCTGCCGTTTATTTTGCAGAAATGTGTACAATATGGACTTTCCTATGATTTTTCCGTCTTTACAGGTATCGATATTTACAAACGGGTCGCTCCTTTCAAAGAGTTTCTGCATCTGCCAAACTGCAAACAGAAAACGCTGGAACAATTTCTCGGCATCTGCCGGGAAGACCCGTATGACGGCGGACAGCTTATCAGCCTCTATCATGATTTTGTGAAAAATCAGACGGATTCCGCTTATGACGCTATACTCAGGCACAATTCCGATGATCTGGCAGGTATGCTTCATATTCTCCCGATTCTTGCCTACAGCGATATTTTTTCCGACCGGACAAAGGTCAAAAAGGTACAGGCAAATTACTACCGTGACTTAAACGGAGACCGTCATCAAGAGCTGTACATGAAGCTGAGCCTTCCTACTCCGCTTCCAAAAGAGGTTTCTTATTCCGCAAACGGCTGCTATTTTTCCGGAAACGGAAAAACCGCCGCGATCAAGGTTCCTCTCTATGAAGAAGAATTAAAATATTTTTATTCCAATTACAAGGACTATTATTATCTTCCGCTCGAAGACGTCGCTATCCATAAGTCCATAGCCGGCTTTGTCGATAAGCAGCACCGCCAGCAGGCAAAAGCGCAGAACTGTTATACGCGCAAACGCTCTTCCTATCTGCCGCAATGGGATATTTTATTTGAGCCGTTCTTCAAACGGGATTACAAAGATTCCGAACTCTTTTTCGAAATTACGGATTCTTTCAAAAAAGACCGCAAAGCTTTTCAGGCATACGCGCTTCACGTTCTTAAAATGATGTCCGGAAAATTCTAACAAGCTCCAAAAAAGAACCTGCGCTACAATAGCAAAACCCGGTGCGTTGCACCGGGTTTCTTTTCATTTATTACATATTACACTTTTTCGTAGTAGAAAGAACTCTTCCTGTTAAGACCGATCTCCTTGTAATTAATAATCTGCTCAGTACTGCCGATAAACAAGATCCCGCCTTTTGCAAGAGACTGCTGGAACTTGACAAATACTTCGTCTTTCGCTTCTTCCGTAAAATAAATGAGTACATTTCTGCAAACGATCATATGATAATTTGTCGGATATGTATCTTTCAGAAGATTGTGTTCCTTAAATTCTACCCGCGACTTAATCTCATCAGAAATCTGATAGGAAAGTCCTACTTTTGTAAAATATTTTTTCTTTAAATCATCCGGAACAGAAACTATGCTCTTTTCGGAATAAAGACCAACCTTTGCTTTCGCAATGACCTGTTTGTCCAAGTCTGTTGCGAATATCTTAATCTGGTTCAGCGGAAGATGCCTTGACAGCGCCATCACAAGCGAATACGGTTCGTCTCCGGTCGAACATGCCGCGCTCCAAATCTTCAGATTTTTACCGAATTTCCGTATCAGCTCCGGAATAATCTCTTTATCCATAACATCCCATTGCGAAGGATTGCGGTAAAATTCCGAAACATTGATCGTAAGATAATTTACAAACTCTTCGAAACGATCTTTATTCGTCTTTAAAAGCTGTACATAATTCTCATACCCAACGACCTTATGTTTGCCGATCAAAGTATCAATACGGCGCTTCATCTGCTTTTCTTTGTACGCGTTCAGATCGATCTTCGTCAAGTCAAATACTGCTTTTTTAAAATCCTCATAATCGTATGCCACTTTTCCGCTCCTTGAACATATTATTTATTCTTCAGCAGCTTCTTCCTGAGCGATCACAGCATCAATATCAACGGATACAACATCTGCATCGTCATCTTCTTTTGCTTCTTCCTTCGGTTCCGGAGTCAAAAGCGCTTTTACGCTTAAGCTGATCTTTCTGCTTTCTTCGTTAAAATCTACAATCTTCGCAGTTACGCTCTCACCGATCTTCAATACGTCCGACGGTTTCTCAACATGCTCTTTGGAAATCTGAGATACGTGAAGCAGCGCGTCTACGCCAGTCTCTAATTCTACAAATGCGCCAAAATCTGTCATTCTTGCAACAGTGCCTGTTACGACAGTGCCGACCGCATATTTGGAAGCTGCGTCCTTCCACGGATTTGCATCTGCAAATTTAAGACTCAGAGCAACTTTCGTACCGGAAATATCTTTGATCAGAACCTTTACTTCATCGCCGACCTTGAATACCTTCTTCGGATTTTCTACCCTGCCCCATGACATCTCGGAAATGTGCAGCAGACCGTCTACGCCGCCGAGATCAATGAATGCGCCGAAATCAGTTACATTCTTAACGATACCTGTTACCGTATCGCCCGGTTTAATCCGCTCAAACAGTTCTTTCTGCATCTCCGCTTTTTTTGCAACAATCAACTGCTTGCGGTCGCCGATATATCTTCTTCTCTTAGGATTGTATTCGCTGATAACAAATTCAATTTCCTGTCCTGCATACTTTGTCAGGTCTTTTTCATAAGTATCGGAAACAAGGCTTGCCGGAATAAAAATTCTGACCTCTTCTACAATAACGGAAAGACCGCCGTCAAGAACCTGAGCAACCTTTGCCTTTAATACTTCTTTATTATTATATGCTTCTTCGATGCGCTTATTACCGCGATCTGCCGCAAGACGCTTATAGGTCAGGAGCACCTGTCCTTCTCCGTCGTTTACTTTGAACACCTTCACTTCCATTGTGTCCCCAACATGCAGCAACGTTGTCAAATCGACGTTCGGTTCGTTCGTGTATTCGTTTCTTGTAAGAATACCGTCGGACTTATATCCGATGTTAAGAACCGCTTCATCTGGTTTCACATCAATGATCGTGCCTTCGACTACCTCTCCTGCATGTATTGTTTTGAATGATTCGTCTAACATTTGTTCAAAAGTTAATTCTGACATAATTTTGAACCTCCTCAATAATATTATTCGGGGTCGATGCCCCTGCAGTAATACCCACTCGAAGAACAGAATTAGGGAAGTCTAATTGCAAGTCATCCAGTGTCTGTATAAAATAGGTATTCTCACATTCCTTTCTGCATATTTCATACAGCTTTCTTGTATTGGAGCTGTGAGTCCCTCCTATTACTATCATAGCATCAACCTGAGAAGCGATCGCTCTTGCTTCCGTCTGACGCTCCTCAGTTGCGTTGCATATAGTGTTCACAACACTAATATTGTAACCTTTTTCTTGAATAATTTCAACTAATTCTTGAAATTTATTGTAGTTAAATGTCGTCTGGGACACAAGGCATATCTCTTTTCCATCCGGACAGACAAAATTCCGGGCTTCTTCCTCCGACTCGATCACAACTGCCGGCGTCTCGGACCAGCCCATAATTCCCTCTACTTCAGGATGCAACGGACTTCCGATAATAACGATCTGTTTTCCTGCCCTGCTTTCTTTTTCGACGATTTTATGGATTCTCTTTACAAAAGGACACGTGGCGTCAATACATTCCAGCCCCTTTTTTTCTATCTCATGACAGACCTGCTTCGGAACGCCATGAGAACGGATAATAACGGTTCCATCCTCAAGCCGTGCAAGCTCGTCGTCATTTTCCAGCACTTTTACGCCCCGCTTCTCCAAATCCCTGACAACCTCTTCGTTATGAATGATCGGTCCGTACGTATAGATCTGCTTTCCGCCCGCCGCCTGCTCATACACAGTGTCGACCGCCCGTTTCACGCCGAAGCAAAAGCCCGCGCTCTCCGCAAGAATCACTTCCATATTACCGTTCTCCTTTGCACAGCCCGATTACCGCATCTACCGCTTCTTCAATACTCATATCGGAAGAATCAATCAGCACAGCGTCCGCAGCCTTCCGCAGTGGGGAAATCTCTCTCGTCATATCGCGGTGATCCCGATCCTTAATATCCGCTTCGATCTCTGCCAGATCACACGCTGTTCCTTTTGCCTTCAGCTCATTGTAACGCCTTTTTGCGCGCACCTGCGTGCTCGCAGTCAGATACACCTTTACCTCGGCATTCGGCAGAACACAGGTGCCGATGTCTCTGCCGTCCATTACCACATTCTCTTTTTCGGCAAGCGCCTGCTGCAGGCGTACCAACTTGGCGCGCACATTCGCATTCACGCTGCTTGCAGAAGCCATATTGCCGACCTCTTCCGTACGGATCAGTCCGTTTACATTTTCGCCGTTCAGGAGTACGACCTGCTCTCCGTTTTCGTAACGGATCGTAATATCCGCCTCTTCGCATTTTTTATCAA
>JAGARW010000048.1 GCA_017621975.1 Lachnospiraceae bacterium
AAATTGCCCGCGCGCTTGCAACGGAGCCTGAACTTTTGCTGCTCGACGAGCCTGCAGCGGGTATGAATCCACAGGAGACCGACGAATTGACGGCATTTATCGGAAAGATCAAAAAAGATTTTCATCTGACGGTATTTATGATCGAGCATCATATGGATCTCGTAATGGAGATCTCCGATCGTATTTATGTATTAGATTTCGGGAAATTGATCGCGGAAGGAACGCCGGAGGAAATTCAGAACAATCAGCGTGTTATCGACGCATATTTGGGGGTGCAGAAGGATGAGTCATGAAAATATTTTGGAAATTTCAAATCTGTCTGTATCTTATGGCGGTATTAAGGCAGTCAAGGATATTAGCTTTGTCGTTCCGAAAGGGAAGGTCGTAACGCTGATCGGAGCAAACGGCGCGGGTAAAAGCTCGACGCTGCGTTCTATCGTAGGATTGGAAAAGCCTGCTCAGGGCAGCATCCTCTTTAACGGTGAGGAGCTTTCCGGGCTTTCTACGGACGCGATCGTAGAAAAAGGGATCACGCTTGTGCCGGAAGGAAGACGCGTCTTCCCGAATCTTACCGTACTCGAAAATCTGAAGATCGGCGCTTATATGCGCAAGGACGATTTGTCGGCGGACATCGAGTGGGTATGCGGTCTGTTCCCGCGCCTTCGGGAACGCTCATGGCAGAAGGCCGGTACGCTGTCCGGCGGCGAGCAGCAGATGCTGGCGATCGGACGCGCGCTGATGAGCAAGCCGTCCGTTATTATGATGGATGAGCCGTCGCTTGGTCTTGCGCCGATCATTGTACAGGGCGTATTTGATATTATCAAAGAGATCAATAAGCAGGGTGTGACGATCCTGCTTGTCGAGCAGAACGCCAATATGGCGCTGAAGGCGGCCGACCGCGCTTACGTTATGGAGACGGGACGCATCACAATGAGCGGGACCGGAGAGGAACTGCTTGAAAACGACGAGATCAAGGCGGCGTACCTTGGAAAGTCAAAAAAATAAATCCGATTCTTTTCCAAAGACCCGTGGACAGCCCGCGGGTCTTTTTGTATGATAGAAGTTAGGCGCCAAAAGCCCTTGCTTTTACAATACTTTGTTAAACTGCACAAAAATTTCATTTTCTGTTCCGAAGCTTCGGATATAAGTCTTTCTAAGCGTTCCGAGCATTCTTTCAAAAAAGCTGACGCAGCCGGCGAAGATTCGCCTTTTTCGGACATTGTGTCCGAAAATTGCTGCGTATTGACGGAACGTTAAGAAAGGCTAATATCCTGCGCAGTCACAGAAAATGAAATAGTTTGTGCAGTTTGACAAGATACGTTTGAAACAAGCGCTTTGACATCCGAAGCATGATAGAAAAGAAATGAAATAACGGAAAAGAGCTGTAATAAAATGGACACGACACTTATTTATGGAATTGAAATCATCGGAACGATTGCGTTCGCATGGTCGGGAGCGATGGTAGGAATCCGGAAAAATCTGGATATTTTCGGAGTTATCGTGCTTGGCATGGTGACGGCTGTGGGCGGCGGCGTTGTGCGCGATCTGCTGCTGGGGCTGACGCCGCCGAATGTGTTCCTGAATCCAAGCTATGCCGTCGTGGCGTTTTTAACGGGACTGCTTCTGTTTTTGACCGTGTACTGGAAACAGAAAACGCTCGAAAGCCTGACCGCGGTACGGTATGAGAGAGTAGTCAATTTCTGCGATGCGCTCGGACTCGGTATTTTTGCTGTGGTCGGCGTCTATGCGGGATACGCGCAGGGGCATACGAATCGGTTTTTCCTTGTTTTTCTCGGTATCATTACCGGGATCGGCGGCGGTATGATGCGTGATATCATGGCGGGTGAGATGCCGTTTGTTTTGTATAAGCGGGTCTATGCGGTCGCCGCGATTGCAGGAAGTTTTATTGCCGTCCTGCTGATGCCCTATCATCTTTATCTGGCGTCAGCGGCTGGCACGCTTGCAACGATACTGATACGCCTGCTCGCGACGCATTATTGCTGGGATCTGCCGAGAGCGATCCGTGAGCCGCAGGAAGAGGGAAGGTGAGCGAACGTGGAAAAGCTAATCATCGGGATTGCGGCGGCATGTATTTTATTCGGATTGTTTTTTCTGATCTTTCACAGAAAGAGGAAGCCTCTCCCTATGGACGAAATGGAAGGGCACGATTTCGAGCGGTTCTGCGCGGAGCTTTTGCGCGGCAGAGGTTTCCTTGAGGTCGAGGTGACAAAGGGAAGCGGCGACTACGGAGTCGATATTCTGGCGGAAAAGGACGGCGTGACGTATGCGATCCAGTGCAAACGATATACGGAGCCGGTCGGCGTGAAAGCGGTGCAGGAGGCGTATGCCGGAAGAGACTATTATGACCGGATGGTAGGAGCCGTCCTGACGAACCAGTATTTTACCGCGCCTGCGGTGGAAGCGGCGAAAAAGCTGAAAATACTGCTCTGGGACCGCGGCTATCTGGAAGAAATGATGTCGGAAGAAACCGCCGCTTGCTATCGGCGGGATTGATGTGATATACTTTGAATATCAAAGTAAAAGGAGTACGGACAAAAGCGTGGACATCAATACTGCCTTGAACGAGGTATTCGTTAAAGTATTTAAGAATATTATGGCGATCGAAGAGCGCGCGATCCGCTCGGACGAGTATCTGAACGCGACTGCGAACGATATGCATGTCATGGAAGCGATCGGCAACGGACAGCCCAAAAATATGACTTCCGTTGCAAAAGCGCTTTCCGTAACGACGGGTACGCTGACGATTTCCGTCAACAGCCTTGTCAAAAAAGGCTTTGTGGAGCGCGTCCGCAGCGAAGAGGACCGGCGCGTCGTCCTGATCTCCCTGACGGAAAAGGGCAGACGGCTTTATGCAAAGCACCAGAAGTTTCACAAGGAAATGGTGGAAAGCATCGTCATGCGCCTGAACGATGAAGAAAAAGTTTTACTGGAAAAAGTATTGTCCAATCTGAATCAGTATTTTAAGGAGATGCAGAAGTAATTTTTTACGCCGCCTTCATTCCATCCTTTCCCACAGCATTTCAAACGGGCAGGGACCGGTTTCCAGAACCGTCTGATGAAATCGGACGTCGCTGTAAGCATCCTGCCATTTCTCCTTTGCGGTCTCTTTTAACAATTCAAATTCCAGACAGCCGACATAATATTTCGGATAGTTGGCAGGCTCCTGAACGATATAATCGTAAATATCGCGGCAGACGCTTTCGTCGTCGATGCCGAAAGTGCGGAGCGTCTTGCATACGGCTTCAAAATCCGCGCCTTCATAATGAATTTCAAGGTCGAGCAGCGAATAAAGGCAGAGCTGTATGCCGCGGTTCAGACGGAGAGCGTCGAGGGCAAGCAGCTCGTTTTCTTCCGCGCCGTTTTCCAAAAGAAGCTCCTTCGCATAATCGTAGGAAAGAAATTCCACATAGAGCGCCCAGCCTTCGCTGTAGCCGCCGTAATGCAGGAGCGCATACGCAGGATTCGCGTGAGAGCGCCGCTTGTAAAGCTGATCGTAAACGGTCTGGTAAAGATGTCCGGGGTAGCCTTCATGCGCAAGCGTCGTATAAAGCTCGACTCCCGACGGATTTTCTTTTTGATTGACGTAGATAGAATTTTCGCTGTTGTCGTCGATCGGCGGCGTCAGATAAAAGGCGGGAGCGCAGTAATCCTCCAGACTTTTCGAAACCTCTTTTACCGTGCAGGCGGGAACGGAGTCTGGTTCCGGCATCGGAGGGAATGCATCCTGCATTCTTTTTTGCAGATCGTCGAGCATTTCGGGCGCGGACAATTCCGGGAAATGGCTGCTTTTGAATAAGGCGGGAAGATCGGGATATTTTTGCACCAGTAATGCAAGCGCCTGCGTTTCTTCTTTCATACGTTTCAAAAGGAGCTGTTTGACTTCCGTAAGCGGACGGCTGCATCCGGTCGTCTGCGCAAAGAGCTGCGCATAATATTCTTTGCCGTCGGGGAAGTGCGAAAGCCCCTGTTCGTTTTTCCCGCTTCCTTTTAACAACAGGATGGAATCGCCGAGCGATTCATAGGCGGGCTGAACGCATGTAAGCAGGAGAGAACGATTTTTCTCCCGATAGGAGGCGGCTTCTTCTTCCGTCAGAAGACCGGCGTCTGTCAGCGCCTGCAGCCGCTGCGCGAAGGTCGTACATAAAAAATGGCTGTCGTCTGTCAGCGTTTCGGCGGAGAGGATCTCGTAGCACTGCGTGGTAACCTGATCTGCGGCAGAATCCGACATGAACAGCCCTGCGTCCGCCTTTTCTTTTTCATAGACGGCAATCCCGTCCAGATAAGCGGGAAGCTGCGAAAGCAGGGCAAGATAATTGTCCACATCCTGCTTGTTTCGGAACGTATATTCCGCGAGCAGGATCGGCAGGGTGGACTGGACGCCGGAGCCGGGAGAGAGCGGTTCGGCGTAATAGGGAAACTCCGCTTCCCGCAGACGGTCCGCAAGCTGCGCGCGCAGAAGGAGCAGCAGGCTGCGCGATTCCCTCGCTAAAAGGGGAGCTTTGATGGAAGCCGCCGTACGAGCGCGGGCTTTAAGCTGCCGTATGCTTTCCTCCTGCGAATCATGGGAATAGGGAGTGAGCGCGACAGTGTCCTTGGGAATACCGTACGTTTCCGGAAAGGCGATCGTATAATGCATACTGAGCGTATCGGAGGACATTTCCTCACGGAAGAGCTCTGCGGAAAAGCGGTGAAAGCGAAGCGTCTGCAATCCGGCGGAAGCGGTAAGGAGCATAGCGAGGGCAAGCAGGATGGATAAGACGGTGCGGAGAACAGTCCGCTTTTTGAAAAAATGGTTCATGGAGAGACACTTTCATATTCTTTTGGAAAATATATGAAGCAGGGAAGAAAAGTAGCACGTTAATGGAAAAACGGATGGTACAGTTAGAGAAATACGATAGAATTTGTCTGAAACATATGTTAATATAATATGTAGATTAGGTTTGTATGAACGGATATTGGCATGAACAGAGAAGAAAGGGGCATCGTATGAAAAAAATCGGATATAAATTCGGCGGAGTTATTATCCTGCTGATCGCTATATCCTTTAGCGCGCTTGCGCTTTTGAGCAATAATGTAAGAATGATTTCCGATAAAAGCCGCGCTATCATGGCTCAGGAAGTGAAGGATATTAGTACGGTCAACGAGATCTATGCCTGCTATTTGGAGATCTATAACAGTTTATACAGCCATGTGAATACAAAGCTTGTGAAACTCATGGATCAATATGAGGCAGACATTGCAGAAAAAACGGAACGCATGAACACACTCATGCAGGACTATCAAACAAGAATCGATTCAGAAGAGGCGCAGAAGGCGTACGAGGTTTTAGAAGATAAACTAACGGCTTTTCATGCGGCGGTGGATACAACGCTTGCGGCAAGCAGGGCGGGAGATAAGGAAGGCGCCAATGTTACGATGACAAATTCGCTTGCGGCAGTCGATAATCTGGTGAATTTCAATTTACAGAAGCTTTTGGAATATTCTCAGGCAAAGCTTGACAGCGGACAGGCGGATCTGGAAAAAACTGTGGATACGACAAACGCGGCGGTACTCGTGATAGCGGGCATGCTGCTGGTCGTATCGGTCGTTGTGCTGCTTATCGCAATGCGGACGATCATTGTGCCGATCAAGAGAATTTCCAAGGCGATGAAGGAGATCACCGATGATATTAACCAGAACAGAGGCGATCTGGGCAAGCGTGTGCCGGTGCTGACGAAGGATGAGATCGCAGGACTGGCGAACGGCGTCAACCGGTTTATGGAAATGCTTCAAAATATGATAGACGGCGTTATGGACTGCAGCAGAGAAATATATACGCAGCAGCAAAGCGTCAATGAGACCGTCAGACGGGCGGGAGACAGCGCGATCGATACGTCGAGCATTATGGAGGAACTGGCGGCAGGCATGGAGGCGGTCGCTTCCTCTGTCGCCAATGTGAATGAGAGTACGCAGCATGCGCAGGAAGCGGTCGGCGAGGTGACGAAGCGGACAGAACGGGGCGCGGAATTCGCAAAAGAGATTAAGGAGCGCGCCAAGGAATTGCAGCGGCGGGCAAAGGAAAGCCTGAGCACAGTAGACGGCAGGATGGAAAATTTTGACGTAACGCTGCAGAAGTCTATTGACGGCAGCAGGCAGATTGAAAAGATCAATGGGCTTACAGCGCAGATTCTTAGCATTTCACAGCAGACAAACCTGCTCGCCCTGAACGCTTCTATCGAAGCGGCAAGAGCGGGCGAGAGCGGCAGGGGCTTTGCGGTCGTTGCGGAAGAAATACGGGTACTGGCGGACAATTCAAGAGAGACTGCGAACAGTATCCAGCAGATTTCGGCGGATGTGATCAGCGCAGTAGATGAGCTGGCGGACGACGCGAAAGAGTTGCTTGCGTTTATGAAGGAGCAGATTCTGCCGGATTATGCGATGCTGGAAGAGACGGGAGACCAGTATGTGAAAGACTCGGATACGGTAGACGATATGATGGGCGAGATCACGGCGGTTGCGGAAGGCATGCGGAAGATTATGGAAAGCACCGCGTCGGCGATGACGGATATTGCGGAGACAGTCCATGAAAGCGCAGAAGGCATTACGAATGTTGTGCAGAATACGACGGAACTGACGGAAGAGATGCAGAGCATCAACGGGGCGCTTGGTAAAGTTTCGAAGACGGTCGGAGAGCTGACAGAGCAGACTTCCTGCTTTCAGAGCAATGCGGAAGCGGGAACATGACGGCGGCGGATTTATGATGCCGGAGAAAGATAAGCGGATCACAACAGTATGAAAGAGAAACAACAGGAACAGAAAGTCAAATATTCTATTAAAATGAAAATGACACTGCTTGCCGTTATGGCGGCAGTGCCATTTTTAGCGGTTATTATTTATTTGATGGTGGCGCTTCTTGAGTACAGAAACGTCTATAACAGTATTGTCAGTAATATGACGGTGGCGAACAGTTATAATCTGAACTTCAAAGAAGAGATGGATGAATCGCTTTATAAACTGGTTGTCGGTTATATTGCCTTTGACGATATTGGTCAGGACGAATCTTTAAAAGACCCGTATCTGATGATCGACGAGCTGCGCAGCGAGTTTGGAAAGCTGATGAAGATTACGACGGACGCGGAGAGCCGCGTCTGGCTGCAAAGTCTGCTCCGCAATATTGACACATTGGAAGACCGTGTGGACGATATCAGGGAAAGTCTGGAAAACGGCGGTTCCTATGACGAGAATATCAAGATGCTCGAAAATAATATCTATATTATGACAGAGCTGGTACAGGATGATATCCAGTATTATATTTATTATCAGACAAAGAGCATCGAGCACCTGACAAACCGTTTAAACGAGCAGGTAGGGGAATTTACCTTGTTCTGCGTCGGTCTTGTCGCATTTATGAGCGTCGTCGTATTGCTGGTAACAATCGCCATCGTAAGGAGCATTATTAAGCCGCTGCAGGAGCTGTACCGCGTAACGGGAGAGATCGCGGGCGGAAATCTGCAGGTAAGGTCAGAGGTAAAGAGCCACGACGAGATCAAAGAGCTTTCGGACAGCGTCAACGATATGGCGGAAAACATCGAGACGCTGGTAGAAAAAATCAAAGAGGATGAAGGAAAGATGCGCCGGGCGGATCTGCGGCTTTTGCAGGAACAGATCAATCCGCATTTCCTATACAATACGCTTGATACGATCGTATGGCTGATCGAAGGAAACAGCCCGGAGAAGGCGGTTGGCATGGTCGTGTCGCTTTCCGAATTTTTCCGGCTTGTCCTGAGCCGAGGCAGGGAGTATATTACGATCGAGGAAGAGGAGCTTCATATCAGGAGCTACCTTGAGATACAGCAGGTAAGATACCATGATATTTTGGATTATACGATCAACATTGCGCCGGAGCTTTATGAATATAAGATATTAAAGCTGACATTACAGCCGCTTGTTGAAAATTCTCTCTATCACGGAATCAAATATAAGCGCGCCAGAGGAATGATCACCGTTACGGGGAGTCTCTTAGGCGATAAAATATGTTTAGAGGTAGCGGATAACGGCGTCGGAATGGAAAAAGAGGAATTGGAATCGCTGCGCAGGGAAATTCAGAAGCCGTGTCAGGAAACGGAGCAGGGCTTTGGACTGGCGAACGTAAACGAGAGGATACGGATGAATTTCGGAGCGGAATACGGTATGACGATCGACTCCGAAAAAGGAAAAGGAACGAGAGTGAGAATCATCCTGCCCGCGCATCATTCTGACCGCGCAGGGGAGAGAAAGACGGAACAAAACGATGAAGTATAAAACAAGATTTCGAAAAATAACGTTTGCTATCGTGCTGCTTGCCATAACGGCAGGCTTATGCGCCTGCGGGATGTTTCCGGAATTTGAGGCGGATATTGAGGAAAACCCGGAAAGCCAGACGGAGAAGCTGATCGTGATCGGGTATTCGCAGCTCGGGAGCGAGTCGATCTGGAGAACGGCGAATACGGCGTCCATGCAGAAGGCGTTTACAAAAGAAAACGGCTTTTTTCTCATTATGGAAAACGGCAGGCAGCGGCAGGAAAACCAGATCAAGTCGATCAGAAGCTTTATTTCCCAGAGGGTCGATTATATTGTGTTTTCGCCGGTAACGGCGACCGGATGGGATACGGTGCTGCAGGAGGCGAAGGACGCGGGCATACCCGTGATTATTACGGACCGCATGATCGACGTCGCGGATGAGAGCTTGTACACGGCGTGGGTCGGGACGGACGCGCATGCGGAAGGGAAAAAGGCGGGACAGTGGCTGGAGCAGGATCTGAAAAAAAGAGGACTTCAGTATGAAGACATCAATATCGTGATTCTGACGGGAACGGAAGGCTCTTCCGCTGCAGACGGGCGCAGCGCGGGATTCAAGGAAGTGGCGCAGCGTTACGACAACTGGCATATTCTGGCGGAGGGCTGCGGCGATTTTACCCCCGCCAAGGGGAAAGAGGTCATGAAAACGTTTCTTAAGGAGTATTCCGACATTGATGTGATCGTTTCCCAGAACGACGATATGACGTTCGGCGCGCTTGAAGCGGTGCATGAAGCGGGACTGACGACGGGAATCCGTGGCGACATCATCGTCATTTCCTTCGATGCAACGCGCGAAGCGCTTGAAATGGTGAAAGAAGGAACGATCAACGTGGATATTGAATGCAATCCGGAGCAGGGAGAAGCGGTTGTGGAATTAATCCGCAGGCTGGAAGCCGGCGAAGAGGTGGAAAAGAAAAATCCCGTAGAGGAGGAAGTATTTTCCATCAGCAACGTCGGGCTGCACATGGATGAAAGGACATATTAGGCGTATGGAACACGTTTCCGGTCGGAAGCGGCTTAGAATGGAGGAGAAAGATTGATCAAGGTTTTTCTTGTGGAAGACGAGAGTATTGTCCGGGAAGGACTTCGTAATAATATGCCGTGGCAGCAGCACGGGTATCAGTTTGTGGGAGAGGCGAGCGACGGAGAAATGGCGCTTCCAATGATACGGAAGCTAAAGCCGGACGTATTGTTTACGGATATCAAGATGCCCTTTATGGACGGGCTTGCGCTCAGCCGGATCGTGAGCAAGGAATTCCCGGATATGAAGATCATTATTATCAGCGGCTATGACGATTTTGAATATGCAAGACAGGCGATTCAGGTAGGCGTGGAGCAGTACCTGTTAAAGCCGATCACAAAGATGACGATGACAAAGGTTTTGTCGGAGCTGAAGGCGAAGATCGAGAGTCAGAGGCAGCAGCGCAATTATCAGGATCAGTTTCAGGATGAAATGCGGGAATACGAAAGATTTTCAAGGCGGACCTTCTTTGAGAAATTGTTTGAAGGGCATATGTCTGTTCAGGAGGTTTATGAAGAAGCGGAAAAGCTTGGTATCGAGATCAACGCTCCGTGCTATAATCTGATTTTTGTAAGCCTGCAGGAGCGGCGCAAGCAGGAAAACCGTTATCAGGAATCGAGAGAATTTGCGGGTAAGCAGGACGAGCTTCTGCGTTATCTGCTCCGCTATCCTGAGCATCTCGTGTTCCAGTGGAATATCAATACCTATGGAATCCTGTTAAAGGGGGAAAGCGCCCAGATGGAGGAACTGACGAGCCGCTGCATGGAAAATATCCAGAGAATCTGTCAGAACGCCGATTTTGAATTTGACTGGTACGCCGCGGCGGGAACTCCGGTAGAACGTCTGAGCTTTCTGACGGAATGTTACAGCAATGTCAATCATATTTTCTCTTATCGTTTTATGATGCCGTCCGTGCATATCCTGACGGAAGAGCTGCTTGGAGGCGTCCGCACGGAGAAAGAGAGCAGCATCGGCGTTGTGGACTCGGCAAAGGTGGACCCGGAAATTTTGAAGGAGTTTTTGATTACGGGGCGCAGTGATGAAATAGAAGATTTTACGGAAAGCTATCTGCAAAGCTTGAAGGATGCGCTGCATTCGAAGCTGTTTAGGGATTATCTGACGCTGAGCATCCGTTTTACGACGATCGCGTATGTGGAGCGGCTTGGCTGCAGCCAGCAGGAGTTTCTGGAAGCGCTTGGAGAGGACAGGCTTCAGGAAGCGGATATAAGCGCCGAGGATATTCACGGTTATTTGAGCGGAATGCTGAGAAAGGCGCTTGAGATACGCGACCTTGAAAGCGATAATCAAGGCAAGAAAATTTTGAAGAAAGCATTGGATTATATAGAAAGAAATTATGCGCAGGAGTCGCTGTCCTTAAACAGTGTGGCGGGAGCGGTCAATGTGAGCGCAAACTATTTCAGCGCGTTGTTCAGTCAGGAGATGCAGAGCACCTTTATCGAATATGTGACGCAGAGGCGTATGGATAAGGCGAAGAAACTCCTGCGGCAAAGCGAAAAACCTTCCGGCGAGATCGCCCTTGAGGTAGGATATAAGGATCCGCACTATTTCAGCTTTGTTTTTAAAAAAACGCAGGGCTGTACTCCGCGGGAATATCGCAGTCGCTTTCTTTCTTAACTAGCTGACAAGGGATCTCCTGATAGGACGGTGAGATCCCTTTGCATTTTTGAAGGATCATCTCGGCGGCCGCCTGTCCCAGTTCATGAGGCTTATGGGCGAGCGACGTAATACGCACGGTAGAAAGCTCGCTTAAATAGCTTTGCTCGAAGCTGACGATGGAAATATCTTTCGGTATATGAAGTCCTTTATATTGCAGCTCGCGGACGAGATAATAAGCGATTTCGTCGTTATAACAGACGACCGCCGTGCAGCCGGCCAGCCTTTTTTGCAGAAACAGAGACAGAAAATCTGTGTTTTGCTTTTTTTCAAGTAAATCGTAATCCTCGGAATCAAACCATCCGATCCTGTCTTCGGAGACGGGACGCCCGGCGTCGCGCATGGCGGCGGCGAAGCCGTAATAGCGTTCCAGTCCTTTTTGGTCGTCCCGCCGGAAAAGCCCTGCGATCTGTTTGTGCCCGCGTGAGAGCAGATACTTGACAAGAAGCTGTCCGCCGTAAAGGTTATCGTCCTTTATGTATGGGATGTCCGCCATAGCGGGATAATAATTTTCCAGAAAGAGAAGCGGGACGCCGCTTTTTTTCAGTTTGTCGTAAATATCCTGATTCGGATTGGGCAGCGCGCTTTTGCAGCCCTCTATCATAAGCCCTCTCAGGGGACGTTCCAATAACTGTTCTAATATCTGCCGTTCCCGGTCTACTCTGTTTCCCGTAACAAATACCTGACATTTGAAATGGTTTAAGGAAAGCCTGCTTTTAATATCGCTGATTAATGTCGGATAGGTATATTCCTGTTCGTTTGGAACGAGCAGCCCGATCGTACTGTTTGAGGAATCCGGCAGAATACCGGTCAGATAAATGCCGCTTCCCTGACGGCGCAGTATGAGATTTTCCTGCTCCAGAAGAGAAAGCGTTTTGCGCACCGTCTGCCTGCTGATGCGATATTTTGCGCACAGCTCCATTTCTGTCGGGAGCTTTTCCGTCCCATTGTTTAAGGAAACGCGTATGAAGTCCCGAAGCTGGTCTGCTAAAAGCTGATATTTTGTACTCATGAAAAAATCCTCCGATGAAACTGTAAGATATTCATAAAAAACTATAAGTGTTCACAATTTGTTCAAAAAAAATTCATAAAAAATCCAAACAATGAAAGAAAAAAATCATAAAGGAAAGCTGTGTATCGGTAAAATTTACAATGCCTTTATATGAAACATGAATGGAATTCTGAGATTAAAAACATAAAAAAATATAAATAATCGTAAAAAAATCACCTTTTTAAACACATAAAAACAAATTTATACTTTTTATATAAAAGTATACCATATTTGTATTGTAAAATCCACCGAATTCAAGAAATGAGAAGAGGAGGGAATTGACGCAGAAGGGGGAGAACGGTTAAAGTAATGACATAGGGACGGGAAAGTCCCTGACAAACCTAATCTAATTCAATATCATGAAAGGGAGGAATTTTCAAAATGAAAAAGAAGGTTTTAAGCGCACTTCTTAGTGTAGCAATGGTAGCAACTCTTTTAGTTGGCTGCGGCAGCTCTACAGAAGAAGCGGCGGCTCCGGCAGCAACAGAAGAAGCGGCTTCTACAGAAGAAGCAGCTCCTGCAGAGACAGAAGCAGCGGCAGAGGAAGAGGCAGCTCCGGCAGCAGACGGCGAACTGATTACAGTCGGCTTTGCACAGGTTGGTCATGAATCTGACTGGCGTGCAGCTTGTACACAGAACTATCAGGACATCTTCAGCGCAGAGAACGGATATGAATTATCCTTCGTAGACGCTGACAACGACAACGCAGCTCAGATCGAAGCTGTTCGTGGATTCATTCAGCAGGAACTTGATTACATCATCATCGCTCCTATCGAGACAGCAGGATGGGATACAGTTCTTCAGGAAGCACAGGATGCAGGTATTCCTGTACTGATCGTTGACCGTTCCGTAGATGCTGATCCTTCTCTGTATGAAGCTCACATCGGATGCGACATGGTTGCAGAAGGTGAGATGGCTGCTAACTGGTTAGCAGAGTACTTAAACGGCGAAGAAGCTAAGATCCTTGTAATCGAAGGTACAGTAGGCGCTTCCGCAACACTTGGACGTACAGAAGGCTTCAACAATATCGCAGCAGATCACAGCGAATGGGAAATCCTTGATTCTCAGTCCGGTGACTTCACACAGTCCGGCGGACAGGAAGTTATGGAATCCTACATCAAATCCTACAGCGATTTCAACGTAGTTGTATGCCAGAACGATAACGAAGCATACGGCGCAATGGACGCAATGGATGCGGCTGGTATTACATACGGTGTTGACGGCGACGTAACAATCATTTCCTTCGACGCTACACATGACGGACTTCAGTACACACTGGATGGAAAGATTTCCTGCAACGTAGAGTGCAACCCTCTGCAGGCTGTATTCGCAGATCAGGTTATCAAGACGCTTGAAAGCGGCGGCACACCTGATGCTGAAACAGTTGTAACAGATGAAGCATTCGTTGCACCTGGTATCACAAGCGCGCTTGCAACAACTATGACTCAGGAAGTTCTTGACGGACGTGCATACTAATTTGAGTTAGGTTCATAGAAATAGGGGAGGGTGTCCCAAACAGAGACTCCCTCCCTGTATTATATGGGGCTTAAAACTGTAGGAGGTAGAAGGATGGATAGCAATATCGCTTTAACGATGCGTGGAATATGCATGACATTCCCTGGGGTAAAAGCTCTGGACAATGTGGATTTTACGCTTAAAAAGGGAGAGATACGGGCTCTGATGGGCGAAAACGGCGCCGGTAAATCCACCTTGATCAAATGTCTCACAGGCGTTAATAAATTTGAAGCCGGTGAGATACATGTAGACGGGATCGAAGGTCCCATTGTAAATAAAGATACGATGGACGCTCAGAAAAAGGGCATTTCTACCGTATATCAGGAAGTAAACCTCTGCCCGAACCTTTCGGTAGCGGAGAACTTATATATCGGACGTGAACCGCTGACAAAGATCGGTACGGTAAACCGCCGCAAAATGAACCAGATGGCGGCGCAGTTGATGAATGATCTGGATCTGGATGTTGACGTTACAAAGAATCTGGAAGAATATTCACTGGCATTGCAGCAGATGATCGCGATTGCCCGTGCTGTTGATATGGAAAGTAAGGTTCTGATTCTGGATGAGCCGACTTCTTCCTTGGATGACAACGAGGTTGAGAAGCTGTTCGGCATGATGCGCAAACTGCGGGATCAGGGCGTTGGCATAGTCTTCGTTACACACTTTTTGGAACAGGTATATGCGGTGTGCGACGGGATCACAGTATTACGGAACGGAACGCTGGTAGGCGAATATACGATCGAAGAACTCCCGCGCGTAAAGCTGGTAGCAGCTATGATGGGTAAGGATTTCGACGATCTGGCTTCGATCAAGCCGGAAGGCATTAAGGATTTCTCCAATGTACCGCTTGAGATCGAAGCGAAAGGCCTCAGCCACGAAGGAACGATCAAACCGTTCGACCTTGACATTCACAAGGGCGAGGTCGTAGGTCTTACCGGACTTCTGGGAAGCGGACGAAGCGAGCTGGCGCGCGCGATTTACGGCGCGGACAGGGCGCAGACCGGTACTCTGAAAGTAGACGGAAAAGAAGTAAAGATCAAAACGCCGCTCGACGCTATGAACCTCGGCATGGGACTTCTGCCTGACGACAGAAAGGCGGAGGGTATCATCGGCGATATGTCCGTAAGAGAAAATATCGTGCTTGCGATGCAGGCGAAACTGGGAATGTTCAAAAAGATTCCTATGGCAAAACAGATTGAAATTGCCGATAAATTTATTGAAATGCTGCAGATTAAAACAGCCAGCAGAGAAACGTTGATCAAACAGCTCTCCGGCGGTAATCAGCAGAAAGTAATTCTGGCGAGATGGCTTGCTACGGACCCTGATTTCCTGATCCTTGACGAGCCGACAAGGGGTATCGATATCGGTACGAAGACTGAGATCCAGAAGCTGGTAATTAAGCTGGCGGAGGAAGGAAAGAGCGTGATCTTCATTTCTTCCGAAATCGAAGAAATGCTTCGTACCTGCAACCGCATGGCGGTACTCCGCGACGGCATGAAGGTCGGCGAGATCGGTATGGATGAAATGAATCAGGAAGGCGTAATGCATGCAATCGCAGGAGGTGACCATCATGAGTAAGTTAAAAGGTTTGACAAAAAAGCAGTTATTCCTGCCGATATTCAGCATGATCCTGGTTATGCTTGTAAATGTAGTTTATGATATTGCCTGCGGCAATCCTCCTTTGTCCTTTTTCCAGATCGCGACGCAGGTGACGACGTCGGGCGACACGATCCTGTTCGGACGTCTGATCGACGTACTAAACAGAGGCAGCGAGGTTGTTATTCTGGCGATCGGCATGACGCTTGTCGTATCGGCGTCCGCAGGAACGGATATTTCCGTAGGTTCGGTTATGTCGCTTTCCGGCGGTCTGTGCTGTATGCTTCTGGCGGGCTATGGCGTTACGAACGTAGACCATTATAAAGTGCCGTTGGTTGTAGGTATTCTTGCAGGTATCCTGTTAGCGATTGTCTGCGGTATCTTTAACGGTTTCTTAGTTGCATACCTGAATATTCAGCCTATGGTAGCGACCTTGATCTTGTGGTCGGCCGGTCGTGCGATCGGACTTTTGCTGTGCAACAGCGCGATCGTATATGTGCGCGTTCCTTCCTTCCAGTTTTTAGGGTCTTATTGCGGACCGATTCCGACGCCGATTCTGGTGGCGGCGGTCTGCGTAGCGATTACAGCGCTGATCCTGAAATTTACTGCGGTAGGCACATTCGTACAGGCGGTAGGTATCAACAAGAAAGCGGCGCGTATTTCGGGCTTTAATTCTTCAAAAATCATCCTGATCTGCTACGCGGTATGCGGTCTGTGCGCAGGTATTGCAGGTATTGTGGCGACGTCCAGAATCTATTCTGCAGATACGAACAATATCGGTCTGAATATGGAACTGGATGCGATTCTGGCGGTAGCGCTCGGCGGCAACAGCCTTGGCGGCGGTAAATTCAATCTGGCGGGTTCTATTATCGGCGCATACACCATTCAGGCGATCACAACAACATTGTACGCGTTGAAAGTTTCTTCCGCGCAGGCTCCCGTATATAAGGCGATTGTCGTTATTCTGATCGTTGTTATTCAGGCGGAACCGGTAAAAGCATATTTCAAGAAGCTTTCTGCAAAAAAAGCGGCTGCAAAGGAGGCGAACTAGGATGAAAAAGGTAAAAATCAGCAGCAATAACATTTTGCTTTTAATCACCATTGCCCTGTTCGTCGTTATGTATGGATTGGGCTGCGTTGTATACGCTTCCAAAGGCTTTACACATTTACAGACATTTTTAAACGTACTTATCAACAATGCCGGACTGATCTGTGTTGCGGCAGGTACGACCTGCGTCATGCTGACAGGCGGTATTGATATTTCCGTAGGCTCGGTTGTCGCGATGGACTGCATGATTCTGGCTGTCGGTATGGAACAGAAAGGAATCAGCAGCGTTGTACTGATGCTCCTCGTATTGGCGATCGGTCTTCTGTTCGGTCTGGTACAGGGCTATCTGATCGCTTACCTGAAGATACAGCCCTTTATCGCGACGATGGCGGGTATGTTCTTTGCAAGAGGTATGACGGCGGTTATCAGTACGGAGCAGGTAAGTATCGTCAGCGATAAGCTGTTCGTAGGCTTATCCAATGCAAAAGTAAACATTCCGTTCGGAATCGGCGCTTATACAAATAAAAAAGGAATCCTTCAGATCCCTTATGTGCGCCCTACAGTTATCGTTGCGATTTTAGTCGTTGTCCTGATTTATCTGATGCTGAAATACACAAAATTCGGCAGAAGCATTTATGCGGTAGGCGGCAACCAGACGTCCGCGACTCTGATGGGTCTGAACGTAGCGAAGACAACGATGCTGACTTACGTACTTGCAAGCTTCCTGTGCTCGATCGGCGGTATCTGCTACTGTCTGAATACGATGAGCGGTACGACGACGCAGGCGAGCGGCTTTGAAATGGATGCGATTTCATCAGCGGTCATCGGCGGTACGCTTCTGACGGGCGGCGTAGGAAATATCGTTGGTACGCTGTTCGGCGTATTGATCAACGGCACGATTTCCACACTGGTTAAGAGTCATGGTAAGCTGAACAGCTCCTGGCCGAACATCATCACAGCGATCCTGCTCTGCTTCTTTATCGTATTGCAGGCAATCTTTGCAAAGATCAAGGAAGCGAAGAAGGCTTAACGGACAGAATCCGAATCAAAGTACTCTTATTAAGAAAAGAATGGAAAAGGTCTCAAGGCATACCGCTTTGGGACCTTTTTGATTGCGGAAGAAACGCAGGCTATGCTATAATAAAACAAATATTATGCGCGCAGGCAATGAGCCGTGCGGTGAAAGAAGAAAGGACAGTCTATGGGGAAAAAAGAAAAAGACCAAAAAATACAAACAAAGTATCTTCCTACGAAATTTACGTTGACCGTACGTGTGCTTGTCGGAGCTTACCTGCTCTACACATCGTATTCGCTGATTGACGGCGTTGTGAGCGGAGAGGGCAGAGACAAATACTTTTTCGGTATTTTTATGATCGCTTTTGCGATCATCGGCATTTTGTTGATTCTGTTTGCCGGATGCGACCTGCTGCGCGGCAAATATGTTGACGGCGCAATGGACGCCGGAGAAGAGACGGAAGAAAACAAAATAGAAGAAAACGGCGCTGAAGCGTTAGAGGAGGATGCCAGGTCGGAAAAAGAAGACAAGCCGGAATAACTATATGTAGTATGATGCGACAAAAGTACTGCATAAATATGGAAAAAATAAGTTGTATGTGTACAAATTTGTGCAATTTGTACACATATTTTTTGAAAAAGTGTTGACAAATATGCACTGCTGATTTATGATATTAATAGTCGGTTGGGACAGAGTTTCGAGAAACGGAAGAAAAGATGCCCAAATGATTGTTATAAAAATAACAAAAGCTATACAAAACGCACAAGGCAAAAAAAGCATTTCGACAAAACACCTTGAAAATTTTATAAAACGTACAAAACCATACAAGTGTATGGATTGTAAATACAACTTTTTCAAAACTTTTATTAATTAGGGAGGAAAAAACATGAAAAAGAAAGTTTTAAGCGCATTGCTCAGCGTAGCAATGGTAGCGACTCTGTTAGTTGGCTGCGGCAGCAGTGCAGAGACAGAGACAGCGGCTCCGGCAGCAGAGACAGAAGAAGCGGCAGCTCCGGCAGCAGAGACAGAAGAAGCGGCGGCTCCGGCAGCAGAATCTAACGGCAAGAAAGTCGGCGTTGCAATGCCTACACAGTCTTCTGAAAGATGGATCAACGACGGCGCTAATATGAAAGCACAGTTAGAGGCTCTTGGCTATGAAGTAGATCTTCAGTATGCTGAAGACGATGTTCAGGCTCAGGTTTCTCAGATCGAAAACATGATCGCTTCCGGCGTTAACTGCTTAGTTATCGCATCTATCGACTCTTCTGCATTAGTAAACGTAGAAGCTCAGGCAAAGGAAGCTGGTATTCCGATTATCGCTTATGACCGTCTGTTAATGGATACAGACGCTGTTTCCTACTATGCAACATTCGATAACAAGGGTGTTGGTACAGCAATCGGTAAATACATCGAAGAGAAGAAAGATTTAGCAAACGCTACAGAATCTTACACAATCGAGTTCTTCATGGGCTCTCCTGACGATAACAACGCTCATATGTTATACGCAGGTCTGATGGAAGTTCTTCAGCCATACCTTGACAACGGCACACTCGTTTGCAAGTCCGGCAGAACATCCTTCGATGATACATGTATCCTTAGATGGTCTCAGGAAACAGCTCAGCAGAACTGCGAGAACTACTTAACAGGTTTCTATGCTGACGAAGACCTTGACATCTGCGCAACAGCATTCGACGGATTCGCTTATGGATGTAAAGCAGCTCTTGAAGGCGCTGGCTACACAGCAGAAAACTGGCCGCTGATCACAGGACAGGATGCAGAGCTGATGGCTACAAAGAACATCATCGCTGGTACACAGACAATGTCTATCTACAAAGACACACGTCTCTTAGCTGAGAAGTGCGTAACAATGGTACAGGCAGTTCTGGAAGGTGAAGAACCGGAAATCAACGATACAGAGCAGTACAACAACAACGTAATCGTTGTTCCTTCTTACCTGTGCACACCGGTAGCTGTTGATAAAGACAACTACAAAGAAATCATCGTAGACGGTGGATATTACACAGAAGAACAGTTAGCTGAGTAATAAAATAGCAATGTTATGAATAGGGTGGCGGCAGGCTTGCTGCCACCCTTTTTGAATCTGTAAAAGGATTCAATAAATCATAAGATAAGAAATTAAAGAAAAGGAGCTGAGAAAATGTCGGATTACATCTTGGAGATGAATCATATCACGAAAGAATTTTCGGGCGTTAAAGCGTTGGATGATGTTAATCTGAAGGTAAAACGCGGAGAAATCCATGCTCTGTGCGGTGAAAACGGAGCCGGAAAATCCACTCTGATGAACGTTTTATCTGGTGTTTATCCCCACGGTACATATTCGGGCGATATTGTATACAAGGGTGAGACATGCAATTTCCACAACTTGCGTGACAGCGAGGAGAAGGGCATCGTAATTATCCATCAGGAATTGGCGCTTAGCCCGAATCTTTCCGTTGCCGAGAACGTATTTCTGGGAAATGAGCAGACGCTTGCAAAAGGGGTCATCGACTGGACAAAGACGAGAAAGCATGCCCAGGAGATGCTTGAAAAAGTTGGATTGGAGCATGAGGACGTAAATGCTCTTGTAGGTACACTTGGTGTTGGTAAACAGCAGTTGATCGAAATTGCAAAAGCGATGGCGAAGAAGGTAGAACTTCTGATTCTGGATGAGCCTACGGCGGCATTGAATGATGAAGAAAGCCGGAAGCTGCTTGACATTATGCTGGAACTGAAAAAACAGGGCGTTACCTGTATTATCATTTCCCATAAGCTGAATGAGATCGAATATGTATGCGATGCAGTTACGGTTATCCGTGACGGTAAATCGATCGAAACGATCGTTAAAGGCGTAGATGAATTTACAGAAGACCGTATTATCAAGGGTATGGTTGGTCGTGAGCTTACAAACCGTTATCCGGTTCGTGAGGGCGTTACCATTGGCGATACGATCTTTGAAGTAAAAAATTGGAATGTATTCCATCCGGAAGATGGCAAACGCCAGGTTCTGAAGGATATTAATATCAGCGTAAAGGCGGGCGAGGTAGTCGGTCTTGCCGGACTGATGGGCGCAGGAAGAACAGAATTCGCCATGAGCCTTTTCGGACAGAGCTATGGGCAGAAGATTTCCGGTACGGTTAAGATTAACGGAAAAGAAGTGCATCTGAAGACGGTTAAGGACGCGATCGACAATAAGCTTGCTTATGTGTCTGAAGACCGTAAGACATATGGTCTGGTGCTGATCAATGATATTAAAGAAAACATGACATTGGCAGCGCGCCCGAAATTCTTTTCCAAGCACGGCGTTATCAACGGCAACGACGAGATCGTAGCGGCAGAAGAATATAAGAAGAGAATCAACGTAAAGGCAAATTCCATTGAACAGGTAGTAGGCTCTTTGTCCGGTGGTAATCAGCAGAAGGTCGTTCTTGCAAAATGGATGCTGACACAGCCGGATGTATTGATTCTTGACGAACCTACCCGTGGTATCGACGTAGGCGCAAAATACGAAATCTATTGTGTCATCAATGACCTTGCAAAAGCCGGTAAAGCGGTTATCGTTATTTCTTCCGAAATGCCGGAAATTATCGGTACATGCGACAGAGTATACGTTATCAACGAAGGCGAGATCGCAGGCGAACTGAGTAAAGAAGAAGTAACACAGGAAAAAATTATGCAATGTATTATGGCTCATAATAGAAAGGAAGATGGAAATGAATAAGAAAAAAGTAGTAAATCTTGACATGAAACAGTATGGTATGTTTCTTGCCCTTATTGCAATTTATGTTATTTTCGCTGTTATGACAGGCGGAAAGAATTTATCTCCGGCTAATATCAACAACCTGATCATGCAGAACGGATATGTTGTTATCCTTGCAGTCGGCATGCTGCTTTGCGTACTGACAGGTAACGTCGATCTGGGCGTTGGTTCTGTTGTCGCTGTCTGCGGCGCAGTAGCAGGTATCGTAATGATCGACCATAAGATGAGCATGTGGGTTGCAATTATTGCAGCGCTTGCGATCGGTCTGGTAATTGGTATGTTTGCAGGATTTTTCATTGCATACCTCGGTATTCCGCCTTTCGTAGTAACGCTGGCGACAATGCTTATGGGACGCGGTCTTACATATACATTGTTACAGGCGCAGACAAAGGGACCGCTTCCTGACAATTACGTATTTATCGGCGCAGGTTTCCTTCCGACAATTAAGATTCCGTTCGGCGACGGTACGCTTGACTTAGTCAGCATCATCGTAGCTGCGGTTGTTTCCGTAGCGCTCATTCTTGCAGAAATGAAAAATATTGCAACAAAGAAAAGATATAATTTTGCAACAAATCCGGCATGGCAGCTTGTTGTAAAAAATGCCGTTATGCTTGTAATCGTATGGTTCTTCTTCTATAAACTGGCTCGTTATAACGGTCTTCCGTTCGTACTGCTGATCATGGCTCTGCTCGTTGGTTTATATGCTTTTATCACAAGCAAGACTGTTGCGGGACGTCAGATCTATGCACTTGGCGGCAACCGTAAGGCGGCAAATCTTTCCGGTATCGATACAAAGAAAGTATTTTTCTGGGTATATACAAACATGGGCGTTTTAAGCGCTTTGGCAGGTATTGTGCTTTCCGCGCGTAACGCGTCTTCCACACCGAAGGCCGGCGACGGTTTCGAAATGGATGCGATCGCTTCCTGCTACATCGGCGGTGCGGCGGTAGCCGGCGGCGCTGGTACTGTTATGGGCGCGGTAGTCGGTGCGTTTATCATGGGTATTCTGAACAACGGTATGTCTCTGTATGGATGGTCTACGGATATTCAGAAGATCGTAAAAGGCGCGGTTCTGTTAGGCGCCGTTACAGTAGACGTAATTTCCAAGAATAAAAAGAACTAATCGGCTGTAGATGAGCCTTAAGATTGACTAGGGGGAATGAAAGGCTGCTTATGAGAAAACCCCATAAGCGGCCTTTTATGATAGGAATGGCGAAAGATATACCGAAGTATTTAGAACTTGTAAACTGGATACAAGAGCAGATCGATACCAAAAAACTGCTTCCCGGACAGAAGCTGTATTCGGAAAATGAATTGAGCGAGATGTTCGGACTCAGCAGGCAGACGGTGCGCCATGCGATCAGCATACTGGAGCAGGATCACATATTGAAACGTGTGCAGGGCAGCGGGACGTATATCAGTGAAAATCCTGCGGAGAATATAGCGGACAGAAACAGGATCGCAGTGATCATGACATATTTGGACGGCTATATTTTTCCGCGTACGATCCAGTCGATCGAAAGCACGTTTTCGGAAGCGGGGTATTCCGTACAGATTGCTTTTACAAATAATCTTGTAAACAAGGAAAGAACGATTCTGGAAGATATACTGGATAAGGACGAGGTGGCGGGTGTGCTTGTAGAAGCGACTAAAAGCGCGCTTCCCAATCCGAATATGCATTTTTATCGGGAAATCGATCAAAGAAGAATACCGGTTCTTTTTATCAATAGTTTTTATCAGGCGCTGCCTATGCCGCACGTTTCCATCAACGACAAGGAAGCGGCGAAGCTGGCGACAAGATACCTGATTAAGAAGGGTCATCGGAGAATAACGGGTATCTTTAAACTGGACGACGGGCAGGGGCATTTGCGCTATTCCGGTTTTGCCGAGTCGCTGACGGAAGCGGGAATTATCTACGACGAAGCGAGGATCATGTGGGTAGATACGGAAGACGTAAAGAACCTTATGAAACTGCGGGATAAGATCAGAGAGAGGCTGGCAGGATGTAGCGCGGTCGTCTGCTACAACGACGAGGTGGCGTTCGGGCTGCTGAAAGTATTAAAAAAAGAAAGGATAAGCGTACCGGAAGACCTTTCGATCGTAAGCATCGACGATTCAGAACTCGCCGTACTTGGAGGTATCAAGCTGACGTCGGTTCCGTATCCGATGGAGCGGCTTGGAGAAAAGGCTGCCCGCAATCTTCTGGAGATGATACGCAATCCCAAATTTGACGGCAATTATGAATTTGACGTACATGTGGTGGAAAGAGATTCCGTAAAGGAATTGAAATCATAAAAAAAGAAAAGGAGATCATTATGAAAACAGCAAAAAATTATAAGTTTTGGTTTTGCACAGGTTCTCAGGATTTGTATGGCGACGAGTGCCTGAGACACGTAGCGGATCATTCCGCAAAAATCGTAGAAGGGCTGAATGCAGGCGGAAAGCTTCCTTATGAAGTAGTGCTGCGTCCGACGCTAATCGATCAGGCTTCCATCAGAAAGACCTTTAACGAAGCGAACAACGACGACGAATGCGCGGGCGTTATTACATGGATGCATACGTTTTCTCCTGCAAAAATGTGGATCATCGGTCTGCAGGAATACAAAAAACCGCTTTGCCATTTACATACACAGTTCAATGAAGAAATTCCTTACGATACAATGGATATGGATTTCATGAACGAAAATCAGTCTGCGCACGGCGACAGAGAATACGGTCATATCGTAAGCCGTATGGGAATCGAAAGAAAGATTATCGTAGGTCACTGGGCTGACGCTGCGGTTCAGGAAAAGCTCGGAAGCTGGATGAGAACGGCGATCGGCGTTATGGAATCTTCCCATATCCGTGTATGCCGCTTCGGCGACAACATGAACAACGTTGCCGTTACAGAAGGAGATAAGGTAGAAGCGCAGATCAAATTCGGCTGGGAGATCGATCATTACAATGTAAACGATCTGGTAGAATATGTAGACGCAGTTTCCGAAGGCGACGTAAACGCGCTGACAGACGAATATTACAGCAAATATGAAGTTGCTCTGGAAGGAAGAGACGAAGCCGAATTCAGAAGACATGTAGCCGTACAGGCACAGATCGAGATCGGTATGGAGAAGTTCTTAGAAGAAGGAAATTATCAGGCGTTCGTAACACACTTCGGTATGCTTGGCGGATTGAAACAGCTTCCGGGACTCGCAGTACAGAGACTGATGGAAAAAGGCTATGGCTTCGGCGGCGAAGGCGACTGGAAGACGGCGGCTATGGATCGTCTGATCAAGATCATGACGGCGGGTGTTCCGAATGCAAAGGGAAGTTCCTTCATGGAAGATTATACATACAACTTTGTACCGGGAAAAGAAGGCATTATTCAGGCGCATATGCTTGAGGTATGCCCGACGATCGCAGAAGGCCCGATCACAATGAAATGCCAGCCGCTCTCTATGGGCAACAGAGAAGACCCAGCGCGTATCGTATTTCAGGCAAAGGAAGGAAGCGGTATCGCGACCTCTCTTGTAGACCTTGGACACAGATTCCGTCTGATCATCAATGCGGTAGACTGCAAGAAGGTAGAGAAGCCTCTGCCGAAGCTCCCTGTCGGCATCAACTATTGGACGCCGCAGCCTGACCTGTATACAGGTGCGGAAGCATGGATTCTTGCAGGCGGCGCTCATCATACGGCGTTTACGTATGACCTTTCCGTAGAGCAGATGGTTGACTGGGCTGCTGCAATGGGAATCGAAAGCGTTGTTATTGATAAGGATACAAAAATCAGAGACCTTAAGAACGAGCTGAAGTGGAATGAGATCGCATTCAGATTAAAATAAACAGGGGGAAAATCAGATGGGTATTGATAAGAACACGGCAAAGAACACGATCGAAGCGGGTAAGGCTGTCCTTGGTATCGAATTCGGTTCTACCAGAATCAAAGCGGTTCTGATCGGCGAGGATAACGCGCCGATCGCATCCGGCAGCCACGACTGGGAAAACGATTATGTAGACGGTATCTGGACCTACAGCCTTGATAAGATTCATGCGGGATTACAGGACTGCTACAAAAATCTGGTAGAAGATGTAAAAGCGCAGTACGGCGTAGGCATCAAAACGCTCGGAGCGATCGGCTTCAGCGCCATGATGCACGGTTATATGGCGTTTGATAAGGACGGCAAGCTTCTCGTACCGTTCCGTACATGGAGAAATACGATTACAGAGCAGGCGTCCGAAGAGCTGACAAAGCTGTTTGATTTCCATATTCCGCAGAGATGGAGCATTGCTCATCTGTATCAGGCAATTCTCAATAAGGAAGAGCATGTGAAGGACGTAACGTTCTTTACGACGTTGGCGGGATATATTCATTGGCAGCTTACAGGCGTTAAGGTGCTCGGTGTAGGAGAAGCGTCCGGTATGTTCCCGATCGATATCGCAACGGGAGACTTCGATCAGAGCATGATTGCAAAATTTGACGAAAAGACAGCTTCTTACGGTTTCGCATGGAAGCTCGGCGATATACTTCCGAAGGTGCTGACGGCCGGCGAAGACGCAGGCACTCTGACAGCGGAAGGCGCGAAGTTCCTTGATCCGTCGGGAGAACTCGAAGCAGGCATCCGTCTGTGCCCGCCGGAAGGCGACGCGGGAACCGGTATGGTGGCGACGAACAGCGTTAAAGTCCGCACCGGTAACGTATCTGCCGGAACGAGCGTATTCGGTATGGTAGTACTTGAAAAAGAACTGAAAAAGGTACATGAAGAGCTTGATCTTGTAACGACGCCGAACGGACATCTCGTTGCAATGGCTCACTGCAACAACTGTACGTCCGATCTGAACGCATGGGTAAATATTTTTAAGGAATTCGCTGAAAGCTTCGGCATCGACGTTGATATGAATAAGCTGTTCGGTACGCTTTACAACAAAGCGCTGGAAGGCGATAAGGACTGCGGCGGACTGCTTTCGTACAACTATTTCTCCGGCGAGCATATCGTAGGAATGGAAGAAGGAAGACCGTTATTTGTCCGCACACCGAATGCAAAATTCAACCTTGCAAACTTCATGCGTGTGAACCTGTTCGCAGCGCTCGGAGTATTGAAGACAGGTCTTGACATCCTGTTCAAGGAAGAAGGCGTTCAGGTAGACGAAATTCTCGGTCACGGCGGTCTATTCAAGACAAAGGGCGTAGGTCAGAGTATTCTTGCCGCTGCGATCAACACGCCTGTTTCCGTTATGGAGACGGCAGGAGAAGGCGGCGCATGGGGTATCGCATTGCTCGCTTCCTATATGATCCAGAAGAAAGACGGCGAAGAGCTTGACGAGTTCTTAAGCAGAGCCGTATTTGCAGGCGAAAAAGGAAGCCGTATCGAGCCTGATCCTGAGGACGTTGCAGGCTTTGACGAATTCATCGAACGTTATACAAAGGGGCTGCCGATCGAAAGAGCAGCGATTGATTTTCTGAAATAAGCGTTGATAGGGAATGCGGAGGGTGGAATTTTAAGCTCCGCCCGCTGCGCTTCCAAACGCTTCTAAGTGGAGGAGAACATGTTAGAACAACTGAAAAAAGAAGTATACGAAGCGAATATGATGCTTCCGAAATATGGGCTTGTTACGTTTACATGGGGAAATGTCAGCGGCATCGACCGTGAGAGCGGACTGTTTGTCATCAAACCGAGCGGCGTGGAGTATGATAAGCTGACGCCGGACGATATGGTTGTTATGGACCTTGAGGGCAACCGGGTAGAGGGCAGATATAAACCGTCTTCCGATACGCCGACGCATTTAGAGCTGTATAAGGCGTTCCCGGAGATCGGCGGCGTCGTGCATACGCATTCTTCCTGGGCGACAAGCTGGGCTCAGGCAGGCAGAGGCATTCCGTGCTACGGAACAACGCATGCGGATTATATGTACGGCGAGATTCCGTGCGTCAGAACTCTGACAAAGGAAGAGATCGACGAAGGCTATGAAAAGAATACGGGCGTGCTGATCGTAGACCATTTCAAGAAAAATAATATCGACGTAGCTGCAATGCCGGCAGTTCTGTGCAAAAACCACGGACCGTTTGCATGGGGCAAGGACGCGCATGAAGCGGTACACAACGCGGTCGTTTTGGACGAGGTTGCCAAGATGGCGGCGCGTTGTGAAATGATCAATCCGAAGAATACGCCTGCACCTCAGATTTTGCAGGATAAGCATTATTTCAGAAAGCATGGAGCGAATGCTTATTACGGACAGGATAACTAAAAAAAGAAGGGCGGGAAAGGTGATTTCCTGCCCTGATTTCCGTGCAATTCTATGGACGGAAAGGATAGATTATGCTACATTAATAGTAGATAAATTTTAGAAAAATGGAGGACGTAAGCTATGAACAAACTGGAATTAGCAAAGATGGCTAATGAAGTGCGTAAAGGTATTGTAACAGCGGTACATAGTGCAAAAGCCGGACATCCGGGCGGATCGCTTTCTGCGGCAGATATGTTTACATATCTTTATTTTGAAGAAATGAATATCGATCCGAAAAATCCGAAAATGGAAAACAGAGACAGATTTGTATTATCCAAAGGACATACGGCTCCGGGTCTGTACTCCGCTCTGGCGAACAGAGGATATTTTCCGGTGGAGGATCTGAAAACTCTGCGTAAGCTCGGTTCTTACCTGCAGGGACATCCGTGTATGCAGGAAACGCCGGGCGTTGATATGTCCAGCGGTTCTCTTGGACAGGGACTGTCGGCAGCAGTCGGCATGGCGTTGGCGGCAAAGATGGACAACAAGGATTACCGCGTATACTGCCTGTGCGGCGACGGCGAGATTCAGGAAGGTCAGATCTGGGAAGCGTCCATGTTTGCAGGACACAGAAAACTGGATAATCTTGTCGTGATCGTAGACAACAACGGTCTGCAGATCGATGGTAAAGTAGAAGACGTATGTTCTCCTTATCCGATCGACAAGAAGTTCGAAGCGTTCAACTTCCATACGATCAATATCAACGGCAACGATATGGACGAGATCGCGGCCGCAATGAAGGAAGCAAGAGAAACAAAGGGTATGCCGACGGCGATCATCATGAAGACCGTAAAGGGCAAAGGCGTATCCTTCATGGAAAATAACGCAGGATGGCATGGAAAAGCGCCTAGCGATGAAGAATATGCGATCGCTATGGCTGACCTTGAAAAAATCGGAGAAGAGCTGGGAGGTGCAAACTAATGGCTGACGTTAAGAAAATCGCGACAAGAGAAAGTTATGGTAACGCACTTGCCGAGTGCGGCGCAAAATATCCGAATCTGGTTGTATTGGATGCTGACCTTGCAGGCGCGACAAAGACAGGCGTATTCAAAAAGGCATTCCCGGATCGTCATATTGACTGCGGTATTGCAGAATGCAATATGACAGGTATTGCAGCAGGACTTGCTACCTGCGGTAAAGTACCGTTTATCAGCTCCTTCGCTATGTTTGCGGCAGGACGTAACTTTGAACAGGTAAGAAATTCCATCGGTTATCCGCATCTGAATGTTAAGATCGGCGCAACGCACGCCGGCATTACAGTCGGTGAGGACGGCGCAACGCATCAGTGCAACGAGGATATTGCTCTGATGAGAACGATTCCGGGCATGACAGTGATCGTTCCGGCTGACGATGTAGAAGCGAAAGCTGCCGTAGAAGCCGCAATCAACTATAACGGTCCCGTATATCTGCGGTTCGGACGCGCTGCGGTGCCGGTGATTAACGATACGCCGGAATATAAATTCGAGATCGGCAAAGGCGTTGTCTTAAAAGAAGGCAAGGACGTAACGATTATCGCAACAGGAACATGCGTATCGGGCGCACTGGAAGCGGCAGAAAAGCTTGCGGCTGACGGCATTGACGCAGAGGTTATTAATATCCATACGATCAAACCGCTTGACAATGATCTTGTACTTGCTTCCGCAAAGAAGACAGGCAAGGTAGTAACGGCGGAAGAGCACTCCGTAATCGGCGGACTCGGCAGCGCAGTATGCGACCTGCTCAGCGAAAAACAGCCGACAAAGGTATGCAAGATCGGCATGAACGACGTCTTCGGCGAATCCGGTACGGCGGGCGGACTGCTTGAGAAATACGGATTAGACGGAAACGGTATTTACGCAAAGGTAAAAGCGTTCGTACAGGAGTAATCAGGAGATCCTATGGAAACTATTATTTCACCGTCCATTCTGGCTGCGGATTTTAATATTCTGGGACAGCAGATTCAGGAGGTAGAAAAATCAGGCGCCAAATATCTGCATATCGACGTTATGGACGGGGTGTTTGTCCCGTCCATCTCCTTCGGGATGCCGGTCATTGCGTCGATCAGAAAGAATACAAAGCTGTTTTTCGACGTGCATCTAATGATCGTCGAGCCGATCCGTTACGTTGAGGAATTTGCAAAGATCGGCGCGGATATGATTACATTTCACTTAGAAGCTGCCAAGGGGCATGTGGAGGAGACGATCGACAAGATTCATTCGCTCGGCTGCAAGGCGGGCATGTCCGTCAAACCGGCGACAGATGTATCGGAAGTGATTCCTTATATGGAAAAGCTGGATATGATACTGATCATGACGGTCGAACCGGGCTTCGGAGGTCAGAAATATATCGAAAGCTCTACGGAGAAGATCCGCCGGATGCGCAGACTCCTGACGGAGCGCGGACTGGCAACGGACATTCAGGTAGACGGCGGCATTACGGCGGACAACGTTTCCGTTGTGAAGGAAGCGGGAGCCAATGTCATTGTGGCAGGCAGCGCCGTGTTCAAAGGAAATATTGTGGAAAACGTGAAGAAACTGCTGTGAGAATGCAGATCCATTCGGGCGCAGTGAGTTCGGAAAACGATTCGGGTATTAAAGATGATTTAATACCCGAATTTTATTTTTCCATAATTGACAAAAAAATTTGCCTTTGCTACACTGTTTTTAAGCATAAATTTCTAATGATCTGAATGATTCTGATTTTTCTAAAAGGACGATGCGAATTCCGCGTCGCTCCGTCTCTTCAGAAACTCTATGCGAAAATCCCGATAACGATCATAATGGCAGAGAGCGGACGAAGAACGGAAAGGAATAGCTGCTCCTGCGTTTACAAGGAAGGAGCGGTTTATGAAAACAAAGGAAGTAAAAGTAATCAGAAATTATAAAGATACGGTATTTCGAATGCTGTATCGGGAGAAAAAGGCGCTTTTGGAACTCTATAATGCGCTGAATGATACGGATTATCAGAATGAAGACGCATTGGAAATTTATACGCTTGAAAATGTGATTTATATGAACGTTAAAAACGACGTATCATTTCTGGTGGGCGCGGAGCTTAATTTGTATGAACAGCAGTCTACTTACAACCCCAATATGCCGCTACGGAATCTGATTTATATAGCAAGACAACTGGAAGCGTATATCCGGCAGGAAACGATGTATTCATCAAAACAGGTAAAAATTCCGGCTCCAAGATTTGTTGTGTTTTATAACGGTACGGCCGCGCAGCCTGAGAGAAGGATATTGTGTTTGTCAGAAGCCTACGAGATACGGACAGGTGAACCTGAGCTTGAATTAAAGGTGCTGATGCTGAATCTGAATACCGGACATAATAAAGAGCTTTTGGAGCGGTGCAAGACACTGAGGGAGTATTGCCTGTTTGTGGAACGCGTCAGGAAATACGTGGAAAAAGAACCAATTCACGAAGCAGTAGAGCGCGCCGTATCTGAATGCATACGGGAAGGGATTTTGGTAGATTTCCTGCAAAAGCAGCGTGCGGAGGTAATTGCAATGTCGATATTTGAGTATAACGAAGAAGCAGAATTGAAGAAGATCAGGGCGGACGAGTACGAGCTTGGAAAACTTGAAGGCGAGAGGGCAGGAAAAGCAGAAGGTGAAAGAATCGGGAAAATTTCCGGCATTATAGAAATATTAAGCGTTTGGGGTGAAATCCCGGCTGGCATTTTGCATGCGATTGAACAGGAACGCGATCCGGAACGATTGACGGAGTTATTGAAAGCGGCGGCACGCGCATCGTCGATCAAAGAGTTCCGGGAGATGATGGATTCTGGAATGAAATAACGCCTATAGATCCTGCACATTCCCGGAAAACGCCAATATAGTATTACTACAAGAGATTGAGTCTAAGCGGACGGAAAAGGAAGTATTGGCGTATGAAAGAGAATGAGAACGGGAGTGGAAATCGGAATGAGAACAGGAGCGGCAGCAAAAATGCGATAACGGGCGGCTGCAGCTTTGAAGCGGTCAGACCGATCATGACGGCGCTGCCGTATCCGCCGCAGCGGGTGGAGGCGAAAAATCAGGCGTATGCCGATCTTTTGTCGATCGACTATTGCGGCTCTGTGTCGGAGCTGTCTGCGATCATGCAGTATATTAACAATGAAAACCGCCTGTCGCTGCAGAATTGCTCCCTTGCAAAGTCGATTCTTGGGATCGCGATGGCCGAGATGATACATTTACAGAAACTGGGAGAACTGATCGTTTTGCTTGGCGGTCAGATCGATTTTATGGCAGGAGCGCGCGGCGGAAAGCAAAGGATGTGGACGCCCGGATATTTGAGCCTGCCGGGGTGCGCGGAGGAAATGCTGCTGGCGGACGTCAATTCCGAAAGGGAGACGATCAGACAGTACCGGATGCATATGAGGATGATCGGAGATAACTCGGTGAACGCCGTTCTGGAACGCATCATTCAGGATGAAGAATATCATATCGTGCTGCTTCAGACGTTGGCAAAGGAACTGTAACTGCGGCGTTTTTATCATAAAGAAGCGTTAAGAAACATGTTTTTTGTTATTTAGAAATTGTTTAGGAAAAACCTTCTTGCTGTTGAGATTTGTTATTTACACTACAGACAGATCAAACGGCAAGGAGGATTTTTTTATGAAATGGATCGTGACAATGCTACAGGGCTTCTGCATGGCGGCGGAAGCGCCGTGATGACGACTCATAAATAGACTGGGCAGAATACTTACGCTCTTTTTATTGTGTTCACAAATTTTTCACAAAAATTATTAGCACTCACTATTGACGAGTGCTAATATATGTGTTATAACATAACTAGAACAAGGGAGAGGAAGAAAAAAGAAATATAAAAATCGTTTTTCCCCTGCCTGATCTAAAAAGAATGGTAACAATATTTGTATCGTGTCCGTATGGACAAAGAAAAAGGAGGAATGACATATGTTGATGCCTAGTATTTTTGGAGAAGATTTATTCGATGGATTTTTTGATGATTTTGCGCGTCCTGCAAGGAATATGATCCGGTATAATACGCCGGTTAATACGCTGATGAAGACGGATATTAAGGAGACCGACGGAGGCTACGAGCTGGATATCGATCTGCCGGGTTACCAGAAGGAAGACGTGAAAGCGCAGCTGCGCGACGGTTATCTGACGATCAGCGCACAGACCGGAAACGACGGCAACGAAAAGGAAGAAAAAGACGCAAGCGGCAAATATATCCGCCGCGAACGGTATTACGGTTCCTGCAGCAGAAGCTTCTACGTTGGCGAGGACGTAACGGAGGAGGATATCCGGGCGAAGTTTGAAAACGGAATTCTGAAGCTGTTCGTTCCGAAAAAGGAAGCAAAGCCCGAGGTCAAAGAGAATAAATATATCGCGATCGAAGGATAACGGGCGGAGGGCGCGGGCGTTCACAGCCTTACAGTTTACAAAGGCTCGCGCCGGAAGCCGTTTTCCAGCCGCCATTTGCTCGGCGGCATCTGATACACCTTTTTAAAAGCGCGGGAAAAATGCAGTTGGTTTGGATAGCCGACTGCATTTCCTATGTCCGCGATCGAAAGCGAGGTCAGCTTCAAAAGCTCCGCCGCCTTTGTCATACGGTAAGAGATCAGGAATTCCTGAGGCGGCTTACCGATCTGTTCACGAAAAATTTTGCCGAAATAGCTGCGGTTTAAGCCGCAGGAAGCGGCAATATCTTCTACGGAAATATCGTTCTGAAAATTTGATTCAATAAACGACAGCGCTTCTTTCATATAAAAATCGCACAGCTTACTGCGGGGCGCGAACGTCTGGGCGGAAGACCTGACGAGACAGTCGAGAAACAGATACAGATGTCCGATCAGGTGGAACGGAGAGCTGTCTTTATGCTCCGCAATGTATGCCATTTCCGCCGCCATTTCTTCTTTGCTATCTTTCAATTTTGCATGATAAACAGGATTGTCCGGCGAAAGACCCGTTCGTCCGACCGCTTCCCGGACTTTTAACCCGTCGAATTCCAGCCAGATATATTCCCACGGAAAGTCTTTTGACGCAATATAAGTTGCGATCTGTCCCGGAAACAGCATAAAGCCCTCTCCGCTCCTGATCTGCCATGCCCGGCAGATTCCTTTGGAATCGTCGGCGTTCAGTACTCCCGCGCCGGAAACGACATAGTGGAAGAGATAATGATTGCGGGCGGCGGGACCGAATAAATGCGCCGGGGCGCACTGTTCCCATCCGAACTGATACAGACCTAAATCTACGAAATTTTCACTTGGAAAAATAGAAAAAATGGGATTGCGCATAAGCAGTTCCTCCTGTATGTCCGTGATTATAGCATTTTATATACCAAAATGCCAGATAATTTTCAAATAAGAAAGAAAAAATAGCAAAAAGGTATAAAAATGCCCGTATACAGCCATTTACAGAACGCATCAGGGAAGATTAAACTAAAACCAGAAAAAGAGACGTTCAGACAGGGAAACCTGCAGCCCTACGGAGCTTATATGGCGCTTGTGAAAAATAACAGAATCAATCAGAGTTTATAGCGGGAGGATAATCATTATGGCGATCAGGGTCGATCAAACGGCAAAGACTTTTACACTAGATACGATAAAGAGTACGTACCAGATGAAGGTGGACGCGCACGGAAATCTGCTGCATACCTATTACGGAGCGCGCGCCCAGGGAACGGATTTTTCTTATCTGATCTCTCCGGCCGATCACGGCTTTTGCGGTCAGCCTGCAGGCTGCGGAGACGACAGAACGTATTCTATGGATTACCTTCCGCTCGAATATCCGGCGCACGGAAACGGAGATTACCGGATCAAGGCGCTGCGGGCGGGCGCCGCGGGGCAGGCTCCTGCGCTCGATCTGCGCTACCATTCGTCGGACGTGACCGCGGGGAAATATGCGCTGCCGGGGCTTCCGGCGATGTTCGCCGGAGAGGGCGATCAGGACGTGCAGACGCTTAGGATCGTTTTAAAGGATCTATATGAAGAGATCTATGTGACGCTGCTCTACGGCGTATTTGAAAAGAAAAATATCGTTACCCGCACGGCGGTCATTGAAAACAAAGGAAGCAGACCGGTGTGTATCAGACGCGCGATGAGCATGGGACTGGATTTCCCGGAAAACGATAAGGAACTGATCCATTTTTACGGCAAGCATGCCGGAGAGAGGCAGTTTGAACGGACGGCTCTTTTGCACGGAATCACGGAGGTATCGAGCACGAGAGGCATGTCGGGTCATCAGCACAATCCGTTCGTCGTTTTGTGCGATAAAAGCGCGACGGAGGAGAACGGGGACTGCTGGGGCATATCGCTGCTGTACAGCGGCGGCTTCCGCATCCAGACAGAAACCGACCAGCTCGATCAGCTCCGCATCGTATGCGGAATAGATGACGAAGAGCTGGAATGGACGCTTTCCGGCGGCGAATCGTTTGCGACGCCGGAAGCGGCGCTTTGCTTTACGGACCGGGGGCTTGCAGATCTGTCGAATACGATCGGAGCGGCTTTTCGGACCAATCTGATCAGGAGCGTATGGAAGGACAGACGGCGTCCGCTGCTTGTCAACAACTGGGAAGCGACCTACTTTGATTTTACAAAGGAAAAGCTTTTGGAGATTGCGCGGCAGGCGGCGGAGATCGGGCTTGACATGTTTGTGCTGGACGACGGCTGGTTCGGAAAGCGCGACAGCGATCGTTCCGGGCTCGGCGACTGGTATGTCAACGAAGAAAAGCTTGGCTGTACGCTGCGGGAGCTTGTCGATGATATCAGAGATATGGGGCTGTCGTTCGGGATCTGGATCGAACCGGAGATGGTTTCCGAGGACAGCGATCTCTACCGCGCGCATCCCGACTGGGCGCTGACCATTCCGGGCAGGGATCCGGTTCGCGGCAGGAGCCAGCTTGTGCTCGATCTCTCCAGAGCGGAAGTGATCGAATATCTGAAAGACGCGATCGACCGTCTAATGCATTCGGCGGATATTGCGTATATCAAATGGGATATGAACAGAAGCGTTGAAAATATTTACAGCGCGGCGGCTCCTTCTCTGTCGCAGGGAGCGGTCAAGCACAGATATGTGCTCGGGCTGTACGAGCTGCTCGAACATCTGACGAGTCGCTACCCCGATGTGCTTCTGGAAGGCTGCAGCGGCGGCGGCGGACGGTTTGACGCGGGCATGCTTTATTATGCGCCGCAGATCTGGTGCAGCGACAATACGGACGCCGTCGAACGGCTCCGCATTCATTACGGAACGTCGTTCGGTTATCCGATGTCCTCCGTGGCGGCGCACGTGTCGGTATGCCCGAATGAGCAGAACGGCAGACGCACGCCGTTTCAGACGAGAGGCGTCTGCGCGATGCAGGGCTCCTTCGGCTATGAGCTTGATTTAAGCGCTCTTTCCGAGGAAGAGCTGGAAGAGGCGAAGCATCAGATTGCATGCTATAAAGAGCATTATGAGCTGTTTCAAAAAGGTCGGTATTACCGTCTTTCTTCTCCGTTTACAAACAGAAGCTTTACTGCGTGGAGCTATGTGTCCGAAGACGGGAGCGAGGCTTCCGTCAGCATAGTGTTTACCGATCTGTACGGCAATCCGAAGCCGCTGCGCGTGAAGCTGAAAGGGCTGAAAGAGGACGCGGTCTATCGTCTGGACGGGAAGGAATATACGGGCGGCGCGCTGATGTATGCGGGGATCGTACTGCCTGTGCCGGAATGCGATTACGATTCTTATTTCGCATTGCTGAAACAATGCGGCGCTCTTTCTAAGTAAAATGCACGGATATGGATTTTATTGTTTGAAAAGCGGGACAGACGTGGTATAATCGGGCTGTATGGACAGGTGCAAAGGAAGGAGAACAACCCGATGGAAAAAGTAACGGAAACAATCATCAACGTAGGCGTCAACGACGCGGCGCTTACTTTGTTTGAAGGACAGTATGCGCTGGAAAACGGAATGGCATACAATTCTTACGTGATTTTAGATGAAAAAACTGCGGTCATGGACACGGTCGACGCCCATGTGACGCAGGAATGGCTTGCGAATCTGGAGGAGGCTCTCGCAGGCAGGACGGTCGATTACCTCATCGTACAGCATATGGAGCCGGATCATTCGGGCAGCATGGAACGGCTCATGGAAAAATTCCCGGAAATGAAGATCGTAGCGAGCGCGGCGGCATTTAATATGATGAAACAGTTTTTTACGGCTGATGTGCAGAGCAGGGCGGTCGCTGTAAAAGAGGGGGACACGCTTTCCCTCGGAGCGCACACACTCCAGTTTTTCACCGCGGCGATGGTGCACTGGCCGGAGGTGATCGTGACGTACGAGCAGTCGGAGAAGGTCATGTTCAGCGCGGACGGCTTCGGCAAATTCGGTACGAGAGACGCCGATGAGGACTGGACGTGCGAGGCGAGAAGATATTATTTCAATATTTGCGGCAAATACGGCATGCAGGTACAGGCGCTGCTGAAAAAGCTCGCGGCGCTTAATATTTCTGTGATCTGTCCGCTGCACGGACCGGTACTGACGGAAAACCTCGGATATTATATCGACAAATACGCGACGTGGAGCAGCTACGCGCCTGAGGACGAGGGCGTCTTTATCGCATACGCTTCCGTTTACGGGCATACGAAGGAAGCGGCTTTGAAATTAAAGGAAATACTGGAAGAAAAGGGCGCGCCGAAAGTATCGGTCTGCGATCTGTGCCGCGACGATATGCACGAAGCGGTGGAAGACGCGTTTCGGTACGACCGGCTCGTACTTGCGGCGGTTTCCTATGACGCGGGCGTATTCCCCGCGATGGAGGATTTTCTGCATCACTTAAAGAACAAAAACTATCAGAAACGTATTGTAGCCCTGATCGAAAACGGTTCATGGGCGCCGACGGCAGCCAAGACGATGAAGACGCTGCTTGAAGGCATGAAAGAGCTTACCGTGCTGGAGCCTGTCGTAACGATCCGCTCCGCAATGAAGCCGGAGACGGTAGTGCAGCTTGAGGAAATGGCAGACGCGCTGCTGCAGAAATAAGAACGAAAAAGAGGAGTTCCGTCAAAAACGGAGCTCCTTTTTGCGCATGGGCTTTGAACGTCAAAAGTCCCTGCCTGGAACGGATATTGTCAAAGCAAAGCCCTTAAAGATGATAAAGCGCAAGCGCGATCAGCATAACGCCCGAAACAAGATCGGCATAGCGGCTTAAAAAGCGCAGAAGCGGAGCGCTGCCGAGATGGTTTCCGGCAAATAAAAAGAGAACCGCGGTCAGAAACGTGACGGCGGCGGTCGGGGCGAGCAGGATGCCGGAAAAGCTGGCGCCGACGCCGATGCCGATATTATTCAGGGAAAGCGCGCTGCCAAGCAGAAGAATTTCCCGAAGCGGCAGGGTAACGGTGAGGCTTTCCACATGCAGATCGCCGTTTTTGTGAAAAAAAGATTTGATAATATAAAAAAGACCGAGACCGGACAAAATAACCCCGCCGATATGCTCCATAAGAGAAGAAGACAGAAAAAAGAGAAGCTGTCTTCCAAGAAAGAGCGAGAGGAAGGTACCGGCGAAGGAAATCAGACTGATGAGCAGATTCTGCGGTATGGTAATACGTATTTTACGGATGCCGTAGGACATTCCGACAAGAAACGCGTCGATATTGACAGAGCATGCAAAAATAAGAGAAGAAATAAGAGCCATGAAAACACTCCCGAAAAAATTCGTTTTTTGTCGCTTTCTTCATTATCATATTCAGCGGGCGGGGATAGTGTTCTGTTGGAGGAGAGAAGAATTTTGTGGTAAATAATTAAGAAAAAGTTTATCTTTTATTTAGCGCCTGTTTCATAGCGTAGGATAGGATGGAAACGAGCAGGCGCTGCGGCGCGGTATGAAAAAAATGATATGGGGATGCCGAAAGTATGGTATAATAAGTAAGAAAGTAATCATTTCGGAGGACGCCACATGAAAGAAGCGAAAAATAAGATCATAGACCGGCAATTTCTTCTGGAGCAGGGCAGACTGCTTCTGGGCGGGATTGCCGGCGTTTTGCTTTATGCCGTCGGCATGAATCTGTTTATTGTTCCGATCGGGCTGTACAGCGGCGGGCTTATGGGCTTCTGCCAGTTGATCCGTACGCTGCTTGTGAATTATGCGGGACTTTCTTTCGGCGGGCTGGATATTGCCGGTCTTATTTATTACATCCTGAATATTCCGCTGTTTCTTGTCGCGATCCGTTTCCTCAGCAAACGCTTTTTTGTGAAAACGATCGCCTGCGTTACGGCGATGTCGCTGTTTTTGTCAATCGTCCCGATCCCGGCGGATCCGATCATGGGAGACGATATTCTGGCGTCGTGCCTGATCGGCGGGATCATCTGCGGAGCGGGAATCGGGATTCCGCTGCGGATGGGGTGTTCCGGCGGCGGAATGGATATCGTCGGACTTGCCATGATCAAATGGAAGAAAAATTTCAGCGTCGGTAAAATGAGCCTGCTGACCAATGCCGTGCTGTACGGCATCTGCCTGTTTTTGTTTGATATTCCGACGGTCATTTATTCCCTGATCTATGCTTCCGTTAATTCGTTTGCGGTGGACAGGCTTCACTCCCAGAATATTACCGTGGAGGTCAAGGTTGTGACGAACGAAAAGGATGAAGAGATGGAGGCGGATATTCTCGCCCATCTCGGAAGAGGCATTACGACGTGGAATGCGAAAGGAGCTTATACGGAAGAAAATAAACACGTTCTTTATATTCTTCTGTCAAAATATGAACTGGCGCATCTGAAATATATCATCAAAAGGCACGATCCTCATGCGTTTATCGTTGTAAACGAGGGAGTCGGCATCAGCGGCAATTTTCAGAAAAAATTATAAGCCGGTCAGAACAGCTCTGCCGGCTTATGAAACGTTCGACTGGATGTTATTGTTTGTTCTTATAGTTCAGAGACGCTTCAATAAAGCCTCTGAAAAGCGGATGCGGGCGGTTCGGACGTGATTTCAGTTCCGGGTGCGCCTGCGTCGCAAGGAAGAACGGATGATCCGGAAGCTCGCACATTTCGACGATGCGTCCGTCCGGCGAAAGCCCCGATAAGCTCATGCCGTGCTCCGTCAGAACTGCGCGGAAGTCGTTGTTGACCTCATATCGGTGTCTGTGCCGCTCGTGAATCGTCCCTTCCTGATAAAGCGCGTACGCTTTGGAATCTGTGTCCAGTACGCATGGATAAGAACCGAGCCGCAGCGTGCCGCCGATATCCTCGACGCCGTTCTGGTCCGGCATAAGGGCGATGACGGGATGCGTTGTGGAAGGGTCCAGCTCGACGCTGTGCGCGTCCGCATAGCCGATCACGTTTCTTGCAAACTCTACGATGGCAAGCTGCATACCGAGACAGAGTCCGAGATACGGAACTTTGTGTTCTCTTGCGTAAGTGATGGCTTTAATCTTGCCTTCGATCCCGCGGTCGCCGAAGCCGCCGGGAACAAGAATGCCGTTTGCGTCTGAAAGCAGCTCGCCGACATTTTCGTCTGTGACCGTTTCGGAGTCGATCCATTTGATATTGACGGTCGCTCTCTGAGCGATACCGCCGTGCTTTAACGCTTCCACAACGCTGATATAGGCGTCGTGAAGCTGGATATATTTTCCGACAAGGGCGATCGTTACGTCCTGATTCGGCGAGCGGAGCGCTTCTACCATATCTTCCCAGTCTTTCAGATCCGGCTTTGGACATTCAAGACCGAGACATTCGCACGCTACCTGCGCCAGATGTTCTTTTTCCATGGCGAGCGGCGCTTCGTATAAATATTCCACGTCAAGATTCTGTAATACGTGATTGTTCGGAACGTTGCAGAATAGGGCGATCTTATCCTTGATTCCCTGTCCGAGCGGATATTCGCTGCGGCATACGATGATGTCCGGCTGGATACCCATTCCCTGAAGCTCCTTTACGCTTGCCTGCGTCGGCTTCGTTTTCATTTCCTGAGAAGCGCGCAGATACGGAATGAGCGTAACGTGGATCAGGATCGCGTTTTCCCGGCCTACGTCGTGCTGAAACTGGCGGATTGCCTCCAGAAACGGCTGGCTTTCGATATCGCCGACCGTGCCGCCGACCTCGATGATCGCAATGCGCGTCTCCTTGTCCGTAAAATTGCGGTAGAAACGGCTTTTGATCTCATTTGTAATATGCGGAATGACCTGCACGGTGCCTCCGCCGTAATCGCCGCGGCGCTCCTTCTGCAGAACGGACCAGTATACCTTTCCGGTCGTTACGTTAGAATTTTTGTCAAGACTCTCGTCGATAAAACGTTCATAATGCCCAAGATCCAGATCGGTTTCCGCTCCGTCGTCCGTGACGAATACCTCGCCGTGCTGGATAGGATTCATGGTGCCTGGGTCAATATTAATGTAAGGATCAAATTTCTGCATGGTCACTTTATAACCACGGGCTTTTAACAATCTTCCTAAAGATGCGGCAGTGATTCCTTTTCCTAAGCCGGATACAACACCGCCGGTTACGAATACGTATTTTACTGGCATGGCGATTTCCTCCTCAATAATTATTGATTGTATCACGGGAAGGAAGAAAAAACCACTCCTTTCCTGTAAAAAGTTTAGAAATGTTTTATGCTTTGTTTTATTTTTAATTGTTTTTTCATTTTATGGAACTTGATTTCTGAAAGCGCTGTCTCTATAATAAAAACTAATAGCCTTTCAAAGAATGAAAGCAGCCTTTTGTCAGAAAGAGCAGTCTGTGAAAGCAGATGTGACGAAGCGGTTTTAAGAAAAAGCAAAAGGCAGGAGGAATTTATGGATAACGGAAATTTGAACCAGTATGGGAATGGAAATAATAATGGCGGCGGTCATGGAGGAAACGGCGGAAACGGAAACCGTGGCGGAGGACAGGGAGATCAGGATCCGAGACGCCAGAGTCTTCTTCTCCTTCTTATCGCGGCGCTTGTAACGCTGCTGTGCATGAGCTACTTCATGAAAGTTATGAACGGCGCTACGAATAAAGAAATCCCTTATAACGAATTTGTCGAGATGGTAGAAGCGGGACAGGTCGACAGCGTAGAGATCGGTTCCGATCAGATCACGATTAAGCCGAAGCAGCCGGAGCAGAAAGAAGGACTGCTCTACCAAGCGCCGTTGATTACGTACTATACGGGTAAGGTAGAGGACGACGATACGCTGACGCAGAGACTGCTGCAGTATGATGTTGAGATTGTAGGAGAGATTCCCGATAATTCCAGCTTTTTGCTGTCGATTTTACTGACGTATGTACTGCCAATCGCGCTGTGCTGGATTCTTCTCAGCTTTTTATTCCGTAAGATGTCGGGCGGCGGCGGGCCGATGGGAGTCGGCAAGAGCAATGCAAAGGTATATGTGCAGAAGGAGACGGGCGTGACGTTTAAGGACGTCGCCGGAGAGGACGAAGCGAAGGAATCTTTGCAGGAGGTCGTCGATTTTCTTCATAATCCGGGCCGGTATGTCAAGATCGGCGCGAAGCTGCCGAAGGGCGCGCTGCTTGTAGGTCCTCCCGGAACCGGTAAGACGCTGCTTGCGAAGGCGGTGGCGGGAGAGGCGCACGTGCCGTTTTTCTCCCTGACAGGTTCCGACTTTATCGAACTGTACGTCGGCGTCGGCGCTTCCCGCGTCAGAGATTTGTTTAAGGAAGCGACGAAGAATGCGCCGTGCATTATCTTTATTGATGAGATCGACGCGATCGGGCGCAGCCGTGACTCCAAATACGGCGGCGGTAATGAAGAAAGAGAGCAGACACTGAATCAGCTTCTTTCGGAAATGGACGGTTTTGATTCTACAAAGGGAATTCTCATTCTCGGCGCGACGAACAGACCGGAAATACTGGATAAGGCGCTGCTGCGTCCGGGACGCTTTGACCGGCGGATTATCGTTGATAAGCCGGATCTGAAAGGCCGCGTCGAAATTCTGAAAGTACATGCGAAAGACGTTCTGATGGATGAAACGGTCGATCTGGACGCGATCGCGCTTGCGACAAGCGGCGCAGTCGGCTCCGATCTCGCAAATATGATCAACGAGGCGGCGATCAACGCCGTCAAAGAAGGCAGAGAATACGTATGTCAGAAAGATCTGTTTAATGCGGTCGAGATCGTGCTTGTCGGCAAGGAGAAGAAAGACCGCATCATGAGCAAGGAAGAGCGTAAGATCGTTTCTTATCATGAAGTCGGTCATGCGCTGATCAGCGCATTGCAGAAAAATTCCGAGCCGGTGCAGAAAATTACGATCGTTCCGAGAACAATGGGCGCGCTCGGTTATGTTATGCATGTGCCGGAAGAGGAAAAATATTTGAATACGCAGGCGGAGCTGCACGATATGATCGTCGGACTGCTCGGCGGAAGGGCTGCGGAGGAGATCGTATTCGACACGGTGACGACGGGCGCTTCCAACGATATTGAGAAGGCGACGAATATTGCGAGAAGCATGGTAACGCAGTACGGTATGAGCAAGAAGTTCGGGCTGATCGGACTGGAATCCGTAGAAAGCCGTTATCTTGACGGACGTACCGTTATGAACTGCGCCGATGCGACCGCTTCGGGGGTAGACGAAGAGGTCATGAAGATTCTCAAGGACTGCTACAAAGAGGCGAAGCGTCTGCTGAAGGAAAACCGCGAGGTCATGGATAAGCTCGCTGAATTCCTGATTCAGAAAGAAACGATTACCGGAAAAGAATTTATGAAGATTTTCCGCGAGATCAAAGGCATCCCGGAGCCGGAAGAGAAAAAGGACGGCGGGGACAAAAAGTCCGAGGATACGCAGGATGGTACGAACGGAAAAACGGCGGAGCCGGAAGGCGGCGCGGATACGGAAACCGCCGCGGGGATGGCGGAGCCTGTAAAGACGCCGGAAGATGAGAAGATACCGCAGCTTTCCGGGGAACCACAGGAGTCAGGCGAGGAGTCTGCAAGGGAATCGCAGGAGATCCGGGTGTGGGAAGGCGCGAAGCCTCCGGAGGCTTCTGAAACAGAATAAAGAAAACACAGACTGCTGCATCGCATCGCCTTTGCAGCAGTTTTCGTATGACGGCATACAGGGGAGCAGCCGGGAAAACGGTTTGGAATAGAGGAATACAATGTTTCTGATCGAAGAAGAATTGAAAAAGCTGCCGAAGCGTCCGGGCGTTTATATTATGCATGATAAAGAGGACACGATTCTCTATATCGGAAAAGCGGTCAACCTTCATAACCGCGTGCGTTCTTATTTTCGTCCGAATATCGGCAGGGGACCGCAGATCGACAAGATGGTGAGCCTGATCGATCATTTTGAATATATCGTTACGGATTCAGAGCTGGAAGCGCTTGTGCTGGAAAATAATTTAATTAAAGAGCACAGCCCGAAATATAATACGCTCTTAAAGGACGACAAAACTTATCCGTATATTAAGGTGACAATGGGCGAAGAGTATCCGCGCGTTGTTTTTTCGCGTGAAATGAAAAAGGACAAATCGCGTTACTTCGGTCCTTACACAAGCGCTGCGTCGGTCAAGGATACGATCGAGTTGATTAATAAGCTGTATCAGCTTCGTACATGCCGCAAAAAGTTCCCGAGAGATTTCGGAACGGACAGACCGTGCCTCAACCATCATATCGGGCGGTGTATGGCGCCATGTCAGGGAAACGTATCGAAGGAGGAATACGCGGAGCAGCTTGACAAAGCGCTTGACTTTTTAAACGGCAATTACAGTCCGATCCTGCGGGAGCTGGAACAGAAAATGACAGAGGCGTCGGAAAATTTGGATTTCGAAGAGGCGATCCGTTACCGCGAGCTGCTGCAAAGCGTTCGGAGCGTAGCGCAGAAGCAGAAAATTACGGACAGCGGCGGAGAGGACAAGGATATTATCGCGCTTGCAAAGGAAGAAACCGACGCTGTGATACAGGTCTTTTTTGTGCGGGGCGGCAGGCTGATCGGCAGGGAACATTTCTATATGACACACGTGTCGGATGATTCGAAAGCAGAGATCTTGCAGAGCTTTGTGAAACAGTTTTATGCGGGAACGCCATTTATCCCGCGAGAGCTGATGCTGCAGGAGGAGATCGAGGATGCGCGCGTGATCGAGCAGTGGTTGTCGCAGCGGAAGGGAAGCCGCGTTTATGTGCGTGTGCCGAAGATCGGCAGCAAGGAAAAGCTCGTAGAACTGGCGGCTCAGAATGCGTCGCTTGTGCTTATGCAGGACCGGGAACGGATCAAGAGGGAGGAAGGCAGGACGATCGGCGCTGCCCGGGAGATTGCGGCGCTGCTTGGTCTGAAGCATATTCACCGCATGGAAGCGTTTGATATTTCCAATATCAGCGGCTTTGAAAACGTCGGCTCTATGGTTGTTTATGAGGGAGGAAAGGCAAAGCGCAGCGATTACCGCAAGTTTAAGATACGTTCGGTCAGCGGACCGGATGATTATGCATGCATGAAAGAGGTACTGGAACGGAGATTTCTGCATGGAATGCAGGAAAGCCGGGAGCGGAAAGAAAAAAATCTTGATCAGGAGTTCGGCAGTTTTACAAAGTTTCCCGATCTGCTGCTGATGGACGGCGGCAAGGGGCAGGTGAACATTGCGCTTGAGGTGCTTGGTGAAATGCATCTTGCGATACCGGTATGCGGTATGGTAAAAGATGATAATCACCGGACGAGAGGATTGTATTATAATAATGAAGAAATTCCGATCGACCACAGGTCGGAAGGTTTTAAGCTGATTACACGGATTCAGGACGAGGCGCACCGCTTCGCGATCGAATATCATCGTTCCCTGCGCAGTAAGAGCCAGGTCAGGAGCGTGCTCGACGATATTCCGGGCGTCGGTCCCGCGAGAAGAAAGGCGCTGATGCGGCATTTCAAGTCGCTTGAGGAGATACGCAGCGCCGAGATAACGCAGCTATGCGAGATCCCTGAAATCAATGAACGCTGCGCAAAGGAAATCTATAAATTTTTCCACGAGAAAATTGATAACAAAGGGGGTTTATGATACACTAAAAGAAGTGAGCCGTACGGCGTATCAAATAAGGAAGGATAGGGGCAAGCATATGTCAGTTGTAAAGTTGTCGAGTATTATCGAAAAGATGAAGCTGGAGAATCTGACGCCTGAAATCGAGGTTAAAGGAATCAAGATCACACAGCCCGATATTAACAGACCTGCACTTCAGATGGCAGGCTATTTTGAACATTTTGAAGCAACACGTCTGCAGATCATTGGATTTGTAGAATATACGTACATGGAGGGTATGGAGGAAGAAAAAAAGAAAGAAATTTATGAACAGCTTCTTTCCTGCGATATTCCGGCGATTATTTTCTGCCGCGAGCTGCAGCCGGACGCGCTGTTTAAAGAGATGGCGATCAAAAACGGCGTACCGCTTCTTATGACAAAGAAAGCGACCTCCGCTTTTATGGCAGAGATTATCCGGTGGCTGAATGTAAAGCTTGCACCGTGCATTTCCGTACACGGCGTGCTTGTCGACGTATATGGCGAAGGCGTGCTGATTACAGGTGAAAGCGGTATCGGAAAATCCGAGGCGGCTCTGGAGCTGATCAAGAGAGGACACCGTCTTGTAACGGACGACGTTGTAGAGCTGCGTAAGGTCAGCGACGACAATATCATCGGTACAGCGCCTGATATTACAAAGCATTTTATCGAGTTGCGAGGTATCGGTATCGTAGACGTTAAGACATTGTTCGGCGTATCGAGCGTTAAGGATACGCAGTCGATCGACCTTGTGATTAAGCTGGAAGAGTGGGACAAGGATAAGGAATACGACCGTCTTGGTCTTGAAGAAGAATATACGGAATATCTGGGAAACAAGATTGTCTGTCACAGCATTCCGATCCGTCCGGGACGTAATCTGGCGATTATCTGCGAATCCGCGGCAGTCAACCACAGACAGAAAAAGATGGGTTACAACGCGGCGCAGGAGCTGTATACGAGAGTACAGAATTCGCTTGCAAAGAGGCGCGAGGAAGAGGACGAATAAGGATAAGGTTTTCGAATTGGACGGAACCGGAAAGAAGGGGCGATATGAAAAAATATTGTTTTGGAGTAGACGTGGGCGGCACGACCGTAAAGCTCGGTTTGTTTGATAAAGAGGGAACGATCCTTGATAAGTGGGAGATCCCGACGAGAACGGCAGACGGCGGAAAAGAGATTCTGCCGGACATTGCACAGGCTTTGCAGAAAAAACTGGATGAAAAAGGCATTTCTAAGGATGAAGTAGTCGGCGTCGGCATTGGCGCGCCCGGTCCGATCGATCAGGAAGGAACGGTGTACAAGGCGGTAAACCTTGGCTGGGGCGTGTTCAGCATCCGCGATACGCTCAGCGGACTGTGCGGCCTTCCGGTACGCGCAGGAAACGACGCAAATGTCGCTGCGCTCGGCGAGATGTGGAAAGGCGGCGGACAGGGCTACAAAAATCTTGTGCTTGTAACGCTTGGCACAGGCGTCGGCGGCGGTATTATCATTGACGAAAAGATCATGAGCGGCGCGACAGGAGCCGGCGGAGAGATCGGGCATATCCATATTCAGGACGGTGAAGAAGACGCGTGCGGCTGCGGCAATCATGGATGTCTGGAGCAGTACGCTTCCGCAACGGGAATCGTCAGGCTGGCAAACCGCAGACTGAAAGCGACGGATGAGGATTCCGTTCTGCGTCATGGCAATGTGTCTGCGAAGTCGGTGTTTGACGCGGTTAAGGCAGGGGACGCCGTAGCAATCCAGATCGCGGAGGAATTCGGCGAATATCTCGGAAAAGGATTGGCGGCGATCGCATGCGTAGTTAATCCGCAGGCATTTGTTATTGGCGGCGGCGTTTCTAAAGCGGGCGACATTCTCTTTTCTTTTATTGAGAAAAATTATAAAAAATATGTATTTCATGGCAGCAGAGACGCTAAGTTTGAACTGGCGACGCTCGGAAACGACGCGGGTATCTGCGGCGCCGCGAAGCTGATTCTTGAATAAGCGCAGATCAAATAGCATATGCTGAAAAAAACGTAGGTGAAAGACAGTGAATCAGGTTTTGAAAGACTATATGGCATCTATTTTGCCGGAAGAAAACATCAGATATGGAGAACCGATGCGTCTGCACACGAGTTTCCGTACGGGCGGAGAGGCAGCGGTATTCATACAGGTCGAAAACGTGGAACAACTGCGGAAGGTGCTCCCTTATTTAAGAAAGACGGAGAGCGACTTTTTTATTCTTGGAAACGGTACGAATCTTCTTGTCAGCGACAGGGGATATGACGGCGTGATTATTCAGATTGGCAGTGCAATGAGCAAGATCCATGTAGAAGGCGAACGGATTTTTGTACAGGCGGGCGCGCTGCTTTCGCAGACGGCAAAAGCGGCGCTCGACGCCGGACTTACCGGTATGGAATTTGCGTCGGGCATTCCCGGAAGCATCGGAGGCGGTATCGTCATGAACGCCGGCGCTTATGACGGTGAAATGAAACAGATCGTTGAGAACGTGACGGTGCTGAACGGAGAGGGCGAGCTGATGGAGCTTGACTGCGATACGATGGAGTTCGGTTATCGTACAAGCGTGATCAAAAACCGCCCGTTTGTCGTCGTGGAAGCGGCGCTGCGGCTTGCGCCGGGAGATAAAGAAGAAATCCGCTCGCGCATGGAAGAATTTGCACGCAGACGGCGTGAAAAACAGCCGCTTGAATATGCGAGCGCGGGCAGTACCTTTAAACGTCCGGAAGGCTGCTTTGCGGGCAAGCTGATTATGGACAGCGGGCTGCGCGGCTACCGGATCGGCGGCGCGCAGGTATCGGAGAAGCATTGCGGCTTCCTGATCAACACAGGCAATGCGACTTCAGAGGATATTGCCGAGCTGATGGCGGAGGTGCAGGAGCGCGTCAAAGAAAAATTCGGCGTGAAGCTTGAACCGGAAGTTATCAAGCTTGGTAAATTTTAAAATGCGATATCAAAGGAAGTAGCGTAAGATGAGATTTGTCGTAGTAACGGGAATGAGCGGCGGCGGTAAGCGAACAGCGCTCAAGATGCTGGAAGATATTGGATTTTTCTGCGTTGATAACCTGCCGATTCCGCTTTTGGAAAAATTTGTAGAATTGATTGCAATGCCCAATAAGGAAGTCTCAAAGGTTGCGCTTGGACTGGATGTTCGGACAGACCAGTCGTTTTCCGACGTGGGGGAGCACTTTGAAAATTTGCAAAAACACGGTTATCAGTTTGAGATCCTTTTTATGGAAGCGAGCGACGCGACACTGATCAAGCGTTATAAAGAAAGCAGAAGAATGCATCCGCTGGCGGCTATGGAGGGCGGCAGAGTCGAGGACGGCATCCGAAAGGAACGTAAGATACTCGAAACGATGAAAAAACGTGCGGATTATGTGATCGATACGTCTAATCTTCTGACAAGGGAATTAAAGGAAGAGCTTGACCGTATTTTTGTACAAAATGAAGAATATAATAGTCTTATGGTGACGGTCATGTCATTCGGATTCAAAAATGGAATTCCCTCTGATGCAGACCTTGTATTTGACGTTCGATTCCTTCCGAATCCGTTTTATATCGACGATCTGAAGCATCAGACCGGAAACGATAAGCCGGTGCAGGATTATGTCATGGGCTTCCCGGAAGCGGAGCAGTTTCTGGAAAAGCTGACGGATATGCTGCTTTTCCTGATTCCCAATTACGTAAAGGAAGGAAAGTATCAGCTGATCATCGGAATCGGCTGTACAGGCGGAAAACACAGAAGCGTTACGCTGGCGAACGAGCTGTACAAGCGTTTGAAAAATAAAGGCAACTATGGACTGACAATTCAGCACCGGGATGTGAAAAACGGAAGATAGGAGCTTATTATGTCTTTTTCCAGCGGGGTCAAAGAAGAGCTTTCAGGACATATCAGTTCTTCGAGGCATTGTCAGATTGCCGAGATGGCGGCATTGTTTTGCTACAGCGGGAGAATTGTTCCGGGGCAAGACGGGAGAACCGGGCTTTCCATTCAAATGGAAAATGAACAGGTCATAAGAAAGTGCTTTACATTACTAAAAAAATCATTTAAGATAGGAACGGATGTGCACGGAAAAGGCTCCTATTCTCTGGAGATACGCAGGGAAGAGGATGTGAAGAAATTGTTGCAGGTATTAAAACTGCTGGATTCTTCCGGTAAGATCGCTGCGCGGACTGACATTGTGAATCCGCTTCTGATTAAGAATGCATGCTGCAGGCGGGCGTATCTGCGGGGCGCATATCTGGCGGCAGGATCTATGAGCGATCCTGAAAAAAGCTATCATCTGGAGTTTGTCTGCGGAACGAGCGAGCAGGCGCGGCAGCTTCAGGAAGTGATCCGTGATTTTGGAATTGAAGCACGTACGATTATTAGAAAAAAGCATTATGTCGTTTATATGAAAGAAGGCTCCGGCATTGTCGACCTGCTCAATGTAGTCGGAGCGCATATATCTTTGATGAATTTGGAGAATCTGCGTATTGTAAAAGAAATGCGCAATTCTATTAATAGACGGGTAAATTGTGAAGCAGCAAACATAACCAAAACAGTCACCGCTTCTTCAAAACAGATTGAAGACATTGTGCTGATTCAGAAAACCTTAGGACTGGAGTCTTTGCAGGAGAGCCTGCGGGAGGCGGCGGAGATTCGTTTAGAATATCCTGAGGCAACGCTCAAGGAGTTGGGACAATACCTGAACCCGCCGGTAGGAAAATCCGGCGTAAATCATAGACTGCGTAAATTAAGTGAAATTGCAGAAGGGATTCGGGATAAGTAAGGAGGAGAAGTTATGATTAAAAAATCTGTAAGGATTCAGCTCTCAAATGGATTGGAGGCAAGGCCGGTGGCGCTTCTTGTGCAGGTCGCGAGCCAGTATGAGAGCACGGTGTATTTGGAGACGAGAGACAAGAGAGTCAACGCGAAAAGCATTATGGGAATGATGACGCTCGGACTTAACAATGGGGAAGAAGTTACCGTTGCTTGTGAAGGAAACGATGAAGCCGCAGCGGCAGAGGATGTTGAAAAGTTCTTAACAGGAGAGGCTTCTTAATATAACGTATGAAACGATTGCTTTTTATTTATAATCCCTGCGCTGGAAAGGGGAAGATACGGACGAAGCTGCTTGATGTTATTGACGTACTCAGCAGCGCGTATGAAGTGACGGTATATCCGACCAGAGGGCGGGGCGACGCTGTGCGCGCGACGCGGGAGAAAAGAAGCGATTATGATCTTGTCGTTTGCAGCGGTGGAGACGGTACGTTGGACGAAGTCGTTACCGGTATGATGGAAGGTCCCAAAAAGGTACCGATCGGTTATATTCCGGCGGGCAGTACGAATGATTTTGCATCGAGCCTTGGTCTTTCAAAAAACATGGTAAAAGCCGCGCAGACGGTTGTGGAAGGTCGGTCTTTTGGCTGTGACGTCGGCGCTTTTAATCAGGATACGTTTATCTATATTGCGGCATTCGGTATCTTTACGGATGTTTCGTACGAAACGCCGCAGAGCTTCAAAAATATACTGGGACATATGGCGTATATTTTAGAAGGAATGAAACGTCTTCCGAGTCTGCGGACATATCGTCTGCAGGTTATGTATGATGGGAATTGTATCGAGAATGAATTCCTGTTCGGTATGATTACAAATTCTACTTCGGTAGGCGGTTTTAAGAAAATCACCGGTAAGTATGTTGCATTGAATGACGGCTTGTTTGAAATGACGCTGATTCGCAAACCGAAAAATGCGATCGAGTTGAACCAGATTATGACGGCGCTTGTAATGGAGAGCATGGATACGGATTGTATTGTGTATGCCAAGACGGATCGTATCGAATTTTCTTCGCAGGAGCCGGTGGCGTGGACGTTGGACGGAGAGTTTGGCGGAGAGCATAGG
>JAGARW010000049.1 GCA_017621975.1 Lachnospiraceae bacterium
AAGCGGATCTGTTTCCGTCTGCACCAGTCCAAGCGCATTATAAGTATAAGAGGTGACGCCGCCCTCCGGCTCCTTTACGTATAGCAGATTCCCTGCCGGAGAATAGGCGTACTCAGTCATATTGCCTCTTGCGTCGGTCTGTGTCAGTACCCTTCCCATACTGTCATAGGTAAAGGAAAGGCTGTGTCCCATCGCATCAGCTATCTTCGTGAGACGTCCCAGTGTGTCATACTGATAGTCCGTCACCGCTCCTTCCATATCCGTAACGCTGGAAACCATACCCGTGCCCGTATAAGCAAAGGTCAGACTGTCCTCATTCCGGTCCGTCACGCGGATCAGACGATTGCATGCATCATAAGCATAAATCCGGCAATTCCCATTGGCATCCGTAAAAGAGGTACGGTTGCCGACGGCGTCATAGGTATAGGTACAAAGATTTCCCTCTTCGTCTCTGCCGCTGACAAGACGGTTCAGACTGTCATACGTATAGACACTTTCCCCGCCTAACGGGTTCACCTTACGGATCAGGTTGCCGTTGCCGTCATAAGCATATTCCGTAACGCCGCCTGCGGCATCTGTTACGCGAATCAGTTGTCCTCTGCCGTCGTAATCGCAGATACGCTCTCTGCCCAACGGATCGATGCTTTTTGTCAAACGGCTGTCAGCATCGTATTCATACGCATAGACATGTCCCTCCGCATCCGTTATCCGAATACAATTTCCGTTTTTATCATATGCATATACCGTCTTGCCTCCGTCGGGAGCGGTTTCCTCCGCAAGCCTTCCCATACTGTCATAAGCATAAAGCGTTCTGCGGTTTTCCTTATCAGCGGAAACGGTTACATTGCCGTCTGCGTCATACTGCATACATTCGCTATGACCGTCCGTATCCGTCGCGGAAAGTATCCTTCCGATACTGTCGTAGCAAAAGCTTGTAATGCCCGCTGAAGTCTCTATGGAAAGCAGTCTGTTTTCCTTGTCATAGGTATAGGAAGTAACTGCGCCGTCCTCATCGGTCTGCGTCAATACATTACCTGCCTGATCGTAAGTATAGCTGACGCAATAACCGAGCGGATCTGTCTTACGCAGGATACGTCCCGCCTGATCGTAAACATAGGACGTCTGATGCTCCATCGGATCAGTAACAACAGTCACCTGTCCCATTGTGTCATAAGTATAGCTGACTGTGCCGCCCGCCGCGTCTCTGATGCGTACCGGTCGATTTTCCGCATCAAAGAAATATGCCGTCTCGTTTCCGTTGGCATCCGTTTGCAAGGTACGGTTGCCGGCAGCGTCATAGGTATAGCTGATATTGTAGCCAAGCGGATCTGTCTCTTTTACCATATTGCCTCGTTCATCATAGGCAAACCGATACTCATTACCCATAAAATCCGTGGCAAGCACTGCCTGTCCCATAGAATTATATTCCACGCTCCGACTGTTTCCCATCCGGTCGGTTGCACCGATACAGCTTCCGTTCTCATCATAGACAAACGTCTCTCTCCCGTCCGCATCCTCGATACACAGCAGATCTCCGGCGGCAGAGTATTGACAGGATGTCGTCCTGCCCTCAGGCGTTGTGTAGGAAAGCAGTCTTCCGACAGCGTCATGGCTGTAGCTGCAGCAGTTTCCCTCCGGGTCTTGTGCGCTGCTCAGATGCCCGTTTTCATCGTAGGTATAGCTCCATACATTTCCCTCTTTATCTGTGTATGAGATCAGGTTGTCCTGTTCGTCATAGGCATAGGTACAGATATTGCCTCTTTCATCCCGGGCAGAGATCAGGTTATTTCTTTCGTCATAAGCAAACAGGCTCTCCGTGCCGTCACGGTTTACGATCCGCTCAGGAAGGTTTCGGTCATTATAGAAAGTCTGCTCCCGCGTACCGTCCGGATGAGTGACACCGTTCATACGCCCCGCCTCATCATATTCCATCTGCGTCCTGCTGCCTGTAGCGTCCGTATACTCCGTTACCTGTCCCCGTTCATTGTAGCTACTCTGTACACTGCTTCCCGCAAGCTCTGTCTTTGTCACATGACCGGCTTCATCATAATAATATTTTGTGATATTTCCCTCCTCATCCGTAAAGGCAGTAACGCGCTCTTCCTCATCGTAGGATGCCACGCTGGTTCCTCTGCCTGCCAGGCTCTGGGATACCACTCTGTCGTCCTCATCATATTCATTTGTTATATATACATTACCTGCAAAATCCGTGATTTCCGCAAGCCTTTCGTCCTCATCATAGACGAACAGCATCTTACCGCCCAACGGATTGACTGCGTTTGCAAGATTCGCTCCTTCGTAGGCAAAGCTGACAGTCTGTCCCATAGCATCCGAAGCCCCGGTCAGTCGTCCGTCCGTATAGGTAAGGGTCAGCCTGCCTCCATGTCTGCCCTCTATGCCGGTAATCCGGCCTGTCTCATCCGTACGGAAGCTAACGGTTACAAATCCGTTCTCCCGTATGCTGTCCAAATGCAGCCCGGCATCAAATACATATTCCGCACCGTCCTGCTCCCTTACGATACAGCTTCCGTCCTCCTTCTTCTCCAGCCGTAAAGTCTGGCTTTCATCCATCGGCGTCAAAATACTGCTCTCTTCCTCTACATGGAAAGCGGCGCCTTCATCATAAGGCGTACTGAAATATAAATATTCTCCTTCCCGGTATAAGCGATAACAGTAAGCATGCGTCCAGCCTTTGCTCAATTCCTCACAAACCGAGACTCGTTTGGAATCATACATAAGAGTCAGTTCCAGTCCGTCTCTGCCGTAATCCTTCAAA
>JAGARW010000005.1 GCA_017621975.1 Lachnospiraceae bacterium
GGAGATTCATTACCGGCTTGATCTGATCGTCCGGCTTGTGGATACGACCACAGGAAAGCGGATCGCTCAAAAACAGGTGATCTTCAAATGCGGGGACCAGGTGCTGGCGCTTCTGAGACGGGACGCGGGACTGTATGTTCTGCTGAACCGGGGGAGAAGCGACATGACGCTGGAGATTCAGGCGGCAGGCTATCTTCCTGCGAAACTGGAGATCCGCTATGAAGAGCTGTCAAAGAATTTCCCCGAAGTGGAAGCGGCGATGATTCCAGAGGTTTTTACCAACGGATTTGTCGACATGCTGACGCTGGAAGGAGCCTGCCGGGGCCTAGAATCCATAGAGGCGGTCTCCTTAAAAAATCCTTACGGAGCGGTGGACAGCTATCAGGAAAGAAAGCAGACGCTGAAGCTGTATTATACGAAGCCGCTGGAGGAAGCTTCCTATGCTGTCATCCATGAACAGGAACAGGAATTTGAAAAATTCCGGATCAAAAAAAGGGCGGATAAGCTGAGCGTGAAGCTCGCCTCTCCCCTTGAGAAGGCCTGCAGGCCGGAAGAAAAGATTGCCCGGATCGTATACGGCAGGGTGGATCCAGACGGACGATACCTGCTCAGACTACAGGAGAACGACGGCGGAACAGAATATCTGATCCGTTATGTAGTAAACGGGAAAGCGTCGTTTAAACGAATTTCAACAGAGAGCCTTGGTTCTCTGATCGGAGAAGAGAAGGAGGAAATCTGAACATGGGACTTTTGGTTGTGACAGGCGCGCAGTGTATGTGTTCTTTCGGCAGCGCTCCCAGCAGTCTGCAGGCGACGTCGCAGACGACATGCCTCGGGGAAGGCAAACCGATCGCTACCATAAAGGATATGCAGCCTTACATAAACCTGCAGCCGTTCGGAATGTGCAGCTCGCTTGCCAATCCGGCAGTAGCGGCGGCGACCGCGGCGGCCCTTGGAGTGCTGACGCCGCAGCCATGTACGATGGTTCCGGCGGGACCGTGGACTTCTTCCAATCCAAAGGTTATGGCAGGGGGATGTCCCTGTCTGACAAATGAAGCGACACTGATGTGCGGTCTTGGCGCCGGAACGATTCAGATCACGGTACCGGGACAGACAAAGGTACTCGTATAACGAAGGAAAGAACAGAAAGGAGCTAAAAAAATGGCAGATTATTTTTCACCGGGCGTTTATGTGGAAGAATATGATAATTCACCAAGATCAATGGAGGGAGTCGGAACCTCTACCGCAGGCTTTATCGGCTTTGCAGAAAAAGGAGCGGCGATCGGAGCGCCGAGCCTTGTAACGAGCTACAGAAGCTTTGTGAAGCAGTTCGGCGGTCCGTTAAGCGAATTCGGATATGGAGAATACCGTTATCTCGCGCCCAGCGTAGAACAGTTTTTTGCAAACGGAGGAACGCGCTGCTACGTAGCCCGCGTCATTCCAGAAGACGCAAAGAAGGCTTTTGCAAAAAAGGGCTTTCTGAACGTTACGGCGGCAAACGAGGGAAAATGGGGCAATAAGATCCAGATTACCTTAAATACCGTAACAAAACGAAAGATGCAGCTTGTCGGCAGAAACGGGGACGCTTATATTGCGAAAACCGTAGAAGGCTTCCGCGAGGGAGACCTTGTAGCTGCCGGAGAGGAATACAACCGTATTCAGAGCATTTTTGACAACAGCGTTATCTTTGAGCGGGAATTCGAGGGAGAAGTGATCGATACCGCGCTGATTCCTTCGACGGTCGTTTATCTGGTAGAAACGGATATGAGCATCCGTTATGCGGAAGACGTGGAAAATTATGCGGGGCTGAGCGTCAACATTGCGAATCCGAACTTTTTCGGTTACCGTCTTGCGACAAGCGAGCTTGTAAAAGCGTCGGCAGACGTGCCGGGCGAGATCGGCAATCCGGTCGAAGCGATTCTCGGAGAAGGAAATACGAGCGGGATGTTCACGTTGGACGGCGGTCAGGACGGCTCGATGAGCAAGGTCAACGCAGGCACCTTTATCGGAGAGGATAACGGACCGGGCAAGAGGACGGGACTTGCCTCTTTCGAGGAAAACGGTGTGGCAAGCATGCTGGCGATTCCGGGCGTGACGATCCCGGAGGTGATCGTAGCGCTGGTCGGCCACTGCGAGAACTTAAAGAGCCGCTTCGCCGTATTGGATATGCCGAAGGAAATGTATAAAACAAAGGATCTGCTGCAGTACCGCGAGATGATCGACAGCAGCTATGCGGCGATGTATCACCCGTGGATCCAGGTGTTCGACCGTTCCTCCAACCAGCCTGATTTCATCCCTCCGTCGGGAGCGGTCATGGGCGTTTATTCCAGAACCGATACAAACCGCGGCGTACATAAGGCTCCGGCGAACGAGACGGTATTCTGCACGGGACTCAGCGTAAATTACAACAAGGCGGAGCAGGATATTTTGAATCCGGCCGGCGTCAATCTGATCCGCGCGCTTCCGGGACAGGGCATCCGCGTATGGGGCGCAAGAACGGCGAGCAGCAATTCAAACTTCAAGTATGTCAACGTAAGACGTCTCTTTATTTTTGTAGAAGAGAGCATTAAGGCAAATACCAACTGGGTCGTATTCGAACCGAACGACGTGTCTCTGTGGCAGAGAGTGCAGATGACGATTTCGAGCTTTTTAGACACGATGTGGAGAAACGGCATGCTGGCGGGCAGCTCCGCTTCCGAAGCCTATTTCGTGGAGATCGGGCCGTCTACCATGAGCAGGGACGATATTATGAACGGACGTCTGATCTGCAACGTTGGGATCGCGCCTTCCCGTCCGGCGGAATTTGTGATCTTCCGCGTAACGCAGCATACCGCGGAAGCCGGCGGAGGCGGAGAGAGCGAAGAATAAGACCCTCTGACGGCAGAAGGAGAATAGAGAGAAAAGGAGTAGAAGATTATGGCAGCAAGCGCATATCAAACAGAAGGACAATTATATTATCCCCTGACCAAAATGAATTTTCTGGTTCACGTAGATCAGGTGGAAGGAACGGCCGCTTTCAGTGAAGTAACGGGGATCGAGGCGACCGTGGACGTGATCGAATTCCGGCAGGGCAACGCGAACTCTCTGGCGCCCGTAAAGATTCCGGGTCTGGTAAAGCACGGCAATGTTACGTTAAAAATGGGCTATACACTGGACAGCGCTTTTAAGACATGGATTCAGGAGTGCGTCAGCGAAACGAGAGGCCAGATGCCTCGCTACAACGTCCAGATCGAAATGATCGATATCAACGGCGGCGCGCCGCAGGCGGTGGCGACGGCGATCACGGGCACAAGGGTATGGCAGCTCACAAACGCATGGGTGACGAAATATACGGCGCCGGATTTAAACGCGCTTCAGAGCGAAGTGGCGATCGAAACGGTTGAGATCGCGTATGAAGAACTGATCATTCCAAACTAGGAAACGGCGGGTCGCCGGGGCGGTCAGCCCCGGATGACCTGACATAGGGAGAAGACGGAGGTTTTCCCCTTATGTCAGATCACCGCACAGTAAAATAACAAAAAGCCTGTGTCTGCGCGCCGCCCGACACAAAGCGGCTGATAGAGAAAGCGGCGCAGAAACGGAGAACAGAATGGAAACAGTTTATGAATTTACACTTCCCAGGGGCTATGTGGACGGAAACGGAGAAATCCACAGAAGGGGAAAAATGCGTCTTGCGACGGCGGTCGACGAGATCAGCGCGACGAGGGATCCGAGAGTATTAAGCAATCCTTCTTATCTGACGATCGTCGTGCTCGGCAAGGTGGTGACAGAGCTGGAAGGTCTGACGATGGTGACGCCGAACGTCGTTGAAAGGCTGTTTACGGCGGATCTCGCATTTCTACAGGATATGTACCAGAAGATCAACGATGTGGAACCGCCTGTGATGAAGGTAGTGTGTCCGCACTGCGGAGAGACGATCGAGACGCCGGTAAATTTTACTATGGAGGGTTAAGGCTTTATCCGAAAGACGCCATGTATCAGGAAATGGCGTTTTTGGCCTATTATTTCCACTGGGGCAGCGAGGACGTGCTGCGGCTGGATCATCGCAGCAGGCGGCGCTGGTGCCGGGAAATTTCGGAGATCCATAAGAGCATTAATCCCTCAAAAAACAACAAAGAAAAAAGCATTCTGGATATGAAACCTACCAGATAAGATAAAAGGAAGGAGGCGGGCAGGATGGCGGATACGAATCGTTATCAGACTGCGACGACCATCAGCGAACTGTCTGATGCAGAAATAGGAGGCAGATCGGATTGGGGAAACAAGCTCGTCGTCAACACGGGACGAAATCCCGTCATTAACTTCGCCTTTATGCTCCGCGTAGAGGGCGTATTTGATCTGCCGTGCCGGTCGGTGAAGGGAATCCGCCGGGAAAATGAATTTGATTACATTCAGGAGGGCGGGCTCAACGATTACGTCCATTTGAAGCGCAAAGCCATCAGCAAGCCGTTTACCTTTCAGGTGGAGCGGTACGTGGGGGTCAACTGGGTCGATCCGCTGCCGCTCGGGACAGAGCTTACGCTTCCCGTGATCCTTTTTGTCAACAATCAGAGCTTTCCGACGTTGAAGCCGGTACGCAATTATGTATTCACCGGATGCACGGTGACCGCCAAAGATTACGGGGAGCTGAACGCGGAGGCGAGCGGACTTTTGATGGAAACGGTAACGATCGCTTACCGGGAAATGGTCTGTCTGGATATTCCAAACGACGCGCTGGAATCTGACGACGTCTGGAAATTCAAGGGCAGGGAACGGGAAGGCGAAGGAACGAGAAATTATAATTCCAACCTGTACAATAAAGAATGGGAGAGCTCCTACAACACAAAGGAAAAAATGGAGGGACGCTCAAAGCTCTGGCCGGAAGCCTCCAGCGCCAAAAAAGAAGAAATGAAGCAGCCGGAAGCAAGGCTCTGGCCGAGAAAACGGAGCGCCCGGCAGATCGCGGATTTTTTAAAAAGCCGTTAGCGGATGAGACTGACAGAAAGGAGGATGCGGCATGCTGACGATACATACGCCGATCGAATTGACGGCGGATCCTTCCATCCTGCGGCTGAATTCTAATTTTACGGAACGCCTGACGGGAAATTACAAATTGATCGGGAACGGTCTGGAAGCGGAAGATATGCTGCATTTCCTTTCCCAGCCGCCGGAAATCTATCTGGCGGAGGGAGGGATGACCTCTCTGGCCGATTACAGGAATCTTTATGAGAACCGGAACCTTAAGCTGGATGTGATCAACAATGTGCTGAACCGTATTCTGGTATCGGATACCTACAGGACGACCTATCA